>CAZVMY010000021.1:15271-15692 GCA_964628955.1 uncultured Methylocystis sp. | reverse complement strand
GGCTCGACCGAGGTCGAGGTGAAGGAGAAGAAGGACCGCGTGGACGACGCGCTCAACGCCACCCGCGCCGCGGTGGAAGAGGGCATCGTTCCCGGTGGCGGCGTCGCGCTGCTGCGCGCCAAGGGCGCGGTCGAGAAGCTGAAGTCCGACAACGAGGACATCAAGGCCGGCATCCACATCGTGCTGAAGGCCCTCGAGTCGCCGATCCGCCAGATCGTCGAGAACGCCGGTGTCGAAGGCTCGATCGTCGTCAACAAGATCCAGGAGAACAAGTCGATGACCTTCGGCTTCGACGCGCAGACCGAGACCTACGTCGACATGCTGGAAGCCGGCATCGTCGACCCGGCCAAGGTCGTCCGCACGGCGCTCCAGGATGCCGCCTCGGTCGCCGGCCTTCTGATCACGACCGAAGCCATGATCG
>CAZVMY010000021.1:0-15261 GCA_964628955.1 uncultured Methylocystis sp. | reverse complement strand
GATCGCCGAAACCCCGAAGAAGGACTCCGCGCCTTCGATGCCGGGCGGCGGCGGCATGGGCGGCATGGACTTCTGAGGACGTCCATCGCGCCTGGCAGCGAAAATGCCGAAACCGGGCAAGCCCGGTTTCTGTATACAGAATTTTGGGGAGCGCTCGAGCGAGTGCTCCCTTTTCTTTTTGATCCGCTTCGCCACCTCTGGCGCAGCCAAGGCTCGGCCGAGCACGCTTTTTATTGCGTTTATGCAAGATTTGTCTTGCCACTGAAACCGACCACGTTACGAGACATCACGATTCTGCCGCATTATCTGAGAACGACCGCGCGTCCTTCCGCGCGCATTTCATGGTGGTTCCAATGACGAATCCTGCTCTCGACGATGCAGCCAAGCTTGCTGGCCGCATCCTCCTCGCCGTCATCTTCATCATCTCCGGCTACGCCAAAATCGGCGGCTATGCGGGGACGGCACAGTACATGGCCTCCAAGGGCCTGCCGGAGCTTCTGCTGCCTCTGGTGATCGCGGTGGAGCTCGGTGGCGGGCTGCTGCTGATCGTCGGCTGGCAGACGCGGCTCGCTGCCCTCGCTCTCGCCGGCTTCACGCTGATCGCCGGGATCCTGTTCCACTACGTCCCGGGCAACCAGGGCGAGATGATCAGCTTCATGAAGAATCTCGCCATCACGGGCGGTTTCCTCATGGTCTTCGCCGCGGGCGCCGGCGCCTGGTCGGTGGACGGCCGCAAGACGGCCTGAGTCGACAAGGCGGCCTGATTCAACGGCCGAGGAAAGACAGCCGCTCAAAGGCGAACATGTCGTCGAAGCGGCAGAACTCCGGAGGGCCGAGTTCGACCGGGCCGAGGTCGGCGATGCGTCGCGCGCCGGCGGCATAGAGGACGCGTATCGCCGCGTCCTCCTCCGGGTCGAGCCAGTCGATCACGTAGGCCAGCGTGATGTGGAAGACGTAGCCCGCATGGGTCGGCACGCGCAGAAGCAGACGCTCCGCGAGCCGGTCGCGCAGCCCGCGCAGGTTGGCGTCCTCTGCCTCGTCCAACGGCGCAAGGGCCAGCACCGCCCCGCCCCATGAGGGCGTCGGCGGTGCCGGCCTGAGCCGGAACGGCAGACGGCAGGCCGGATCGAAGCAGCCGAGGCGTTCGGCGAAATGCCGGGTCACTGCGTCGAGCGGCAAATCCGTCGGAAGGTCGCGCGGCCAGCGCGACGGTTCGCGGATGTCCTCGCACACGCCCTCGAACACGGTCATGTGCAGGCTCGACGCCGGCAGGAGCGTCAGCTTGCGGGCGAATGGCGCGGCCGCGTAGCTCGCCTGCATCGCGACCAGCGCTGCGAAAAGCACACCATCCGCCGGAACGTGACAGATCACGGTATTGCCGGCGAAGCGGCGCACGCGTCCGTCCGGCTCGAACTTCGTCCCGACCGCCACGGGGCGCTGCAGTCGAACGGCTTCGCTGGTCATTCCTGCCGCTCCGACATCGAATCAGGCGGAGATCGCCAGCCGGTACCTGGCGAAGCCGTTCTGTCCTTCGCCCACGAACGTCACGGCCTTCGTCTCGCCGAGCACCTCGCGTCCTCGCGGCGACGATTCGAACACGACGTTGACCGCGCCGGGCACCGGGACGAAGGACCAGTTGGCGTCGACCTTCGGCTCGAGCGTGCCGGCTTGCAGGAAGAACTTGATAATGACGTCGCGCGTCGCGTCGGGCGCGTCCAGCACGATCGTCGTGCCGTCGTTGCCGGGAAAGTTGCCGCCGCCCCCGGCGCGGTAGTTGTTGGTGACGACCACGAACAGATCGTCGTCGGCGACGGGTCTGCCCTGCCGGGCCAGGTCGACGATCCGCCGTGCGGCAGGGTCGATCAGCTTGCCCTGCCCGTCGAACTTGGAGGGCTGCGCCAGGTCGATCCGATACGTGACGCCGTCGATCATGTCGAAGTTGAAGGTCGGGAAACCAGCGTTGATCAGCGGCTGCTCGGCATCGGTCGCCCTGAGCTGGTTGAACTGTCCGGCCGAACGCTCCAGCCAGTCGCGAAGCTGGCGCCCCGTGACCTTCACGGCCTTCAGCGTGTTGGGATAGATGTAGAGGTCGGCGACGTTCTTGAGCGCCACCTCGCCGGCCGGCACGTGGGTGTAGAAGTCGACACCGGCCCGGCCGCCGGCCTTGAACGGCGCGACGGCCGACAGAAGCGGCAGACGCTCGTGTTCGGTGCCCTCCAGCAACGGCCGGGCGTACCAGAGCTGCGCATCCGAGATCGCCTGCATCGCCGCCGTGTCGCCGACCAGCGCGAACCAGGTGTCGAGCCGCGTCGCGGTGCGACCCACGGGGCGCCGCACGTAGGTGAGCGTCGCTTCGTGATCCGCCTGGACGGCCGCGGTCACCGGCGCCTTCACCTCGACCAGCGGGATCACCCTGCCCTGTTCCCGCTTGAAGATCGGCTGCACCATCACGGCGTTGGCCACGACGCGGAAGCGCTGACCGTCCTTGCGGAGCGTCAGATCGATCACACCGAGATGACTGCCCCAGAAGCCGGCCATGACGGCGGGAACGCCGTTCAGGGTGCCACGCGCGGCATCCACGCCGTCGAGGTTGGCGAAGCCCGGGCCCGGAAACAGCAGATGCGAGTGACCGGTCATGATCACGTCGATCCCCGGAACGCGCGAAAGGTGGAAGGCAGCGTTTTCGTCGCGCCCCTGGGGCCGCGCGACGCTGATTCCCGAATGCGCGAGCGCCACGACCAGATCGCATTGCTCGCGCAGTTCCGGCACCCAGGCCTGCGCGGTCTCGACGATGTCGCGCGTATCGACCTTGCCGGCGAGATGGGTCTGGTCCCACTGCATGATCTGCGGCGGAACGAAGCCGATGACGCCGATGCGCAGCGTATGCTGCTGGCCGGCCTCGTCCATCACGTCACGGTCGATGACGAGATAGGGCTTCACCAGGGTCTGGTCGAGCCTGGGATTGGCGCCCGGAGCGCCCTTGTAGAGATTGGCGCAGACGACCGGGAACTCAGCGCCGCCGAGCGCCTTGCCGAGAAAATCCAGCCCATAGTTGAACTCGTGATTGCCAAGCGTTCCGGCGTCGATCTTGAGCGCGTTCATGGCGCGGATGATTGGATGCACGTCGCCGGCCTTCAGGCCCTTTTCGAAGGCGACGAGGTCACCCATCGGGTTGCCCTGGAGGAAGTCGCCGTTGTCGAACAGCAGCGTGTTGCGCGCTTCCAGCCGCGCCCTGTCGATCAGCGTGGCGATCCGGCCGAGCCCGACCGTGTCGTCGGGCTGGTCGCGATAGTAATCGTACGAGAACACGTGAACGTGGACGTCCGTGGTCTCGAGCAGACGCAGGTTCACCGTGCCGGCGTTGACCTGCGAGAATGCCGGCAGCGGCAGCAGCGCGGCGCCGGCCGCGAGTCCGCCGGCGATCACCGCCCGGCGATCCGGCAAGAAGCGATCCCCCAAGACGCGATCAGTGGTGACGCGATCAGTGGTGACGCGATCCGGCGTGATCCTGGACGCCTGGCAGGACATGGCTCGCATTCTCCGCTGCTCCGCGCCCTCATCTGGCAGAACGCGAGGCTGCTGTCAGCCCTCGCCTCGTCCGACGGGCAGCGACCATCATCGCCCCTGGCTTCCCGCATCGAGCCCTTGCCCGATCGCCGCGGCCACCCGGGCATCGCCGATCCCGAGCGGGTGCCGCGCTCCCTCGAGTTCAAGGGCCTCTGCGAACCAAGGGCCGTTCCAACTCCACCTGCATCCCAGTCGACCCGGCCCTGATTTCCGTGAGCCGGCGCGCATAGCGTGCGCCAACCGCCGCGGGGGCATAGATCGTGAGCGCCAAGTCCCGCGCATTGCGGATGCGCCGCTCGCGTTCGGCCGTGTCGTCACGCAGGTTCCTCAACAGCGCTGCCGCGTGCGCCAGGTCCGGTTCCGCCCAGACATGCTCCGCGCCGGCATAGGCATAGTCGCCGGTCGACAGCGGCACGAGGCTGTAATCGACCAGCCACGCCGTCTCTGGCGTGCAGAAGTCGACGTTGCCAGAGTATCCCGTACAGACGACCGGCGTCCCCGCCAGCATCGCCTCCAGCATTCCGAGGCCGAAACCTTCCGAGCGGTGCAGCGACAGATAGCAGTCGGCTCCGGCGATGAGGTCGTCGAGGTCCGCTCGGGCGAGGATGCGATCGATGCAGATGATCCGCGGATCGGCCGCGGCTGCCGCCAACAGGTCGTTCCAGATGCGCTGGCGCAGGGGATCGGCGCCGTCCAGCGCGTTCTGAGTCTTCACGATCAGCCGCACGCCCGGCTGGTCCGGAAACGCCTGCCGGAACGCCTCGACCATCCCGAGCGGGTTCTTCCGCTGTGGATACGAGAGCGTGTCATAGACGCACAGGACCACGAAATCGCCCGGCGACACCGGCAGGAGCGTTTCGATCTTGGGCAGGAGCGTTTCGATCCTGCGCCGCGCAAGAGCGCGATCGGGTGCCGCCGTTGTCCCCATCGCCAGACCCATGGTGATCACCGGCTTGTCCGTGACGGCCGCGAAACAACGCCGGTTGAACTCCGAAGACACCCAGATCTCGTCGACGAGATGCAGCGCCAGATTCTGGCAGGCGACGATGCGATCGAGTTCCCAGAAGAAGAAGCCGATGGTGTACCGGCCGCTGAAGACGTCCGGCGAATAGGCGAAGCATAGCGGCAGCAGGTCGGGATTGAGGTGAACGAGATTCACCTCGGCCGGAACGAGAGCCCGCGTCACGTCCGCACCGTCCAGCGGCGGCTGGGGATTGTCGACGACGAAGTCGCTGCAATGCGTTTCTATGCCCGCGGACGACAGCGCCTCGCGGCTGGCGCGTGCGGCGTTGGCGAGGCCCGACAGCTTGCTGAACGGCGCGATGATCTGGACCGGGACGAGCGCCCTGCCCGCCTCTCCGGGCAGCAGCTCGCGCCGTCCTCCCGATCCGATCCTGTCGCCGTCGGGCGTCACGGACGCGAATCTGCCCGTATCGAGGTCGAAACCGGAAGCCGAGAGCCGTTCGATATAGGACTGGACGAGATCGGCGCCGGGCGGCGCTGCCGCGCCGTCCACCGCCGATACGACCGCAGCGAGCAGCGGGTCGGGCCCGTGCAGGAAGCGGTCGAGCACGGCGGCCGGCACGAACCGCAGCAGCCAGGGGCGCTCCAGCGCCCGCAGGAAGACGAGCCCGTAGAGCGCGATCCGCTGCGGCAGGTCCAGCAAGGGGTCGAACGACTGAAGCTCCGGCTCCTGCGCAAGCATCTCCTCGACGAACCGCGAGGGAGGCAGCGGCACGCCGGACCAGTCGGGACCGACCGAGCGCAGGAACGCGGCGGTCGCTTCCGTGACCAGACAATCCTCGACACCGAGTTGGGGAGCTTTCTGGCAGGCCCACCACCAGGCGACGCGCCGGTAGCCCGACGGCCCGTCGCGATCGAGCGCATACCAGAGCATCACCTGCGGAACCGGCACGGGATGGCCGCCCAGCCTGACCGGCGTATTCAGGAACTCGATCTCGGCGCGCGAGAGCGGCACCCTGAGCGGCAGGCGCGGGCGGGCGTAGGCATCGAGGTACCAGCGATAGAAATCCTCGGTCCGGTCTTGCCCGCCTCCGATCGGGAAATGCGGCGCGGCGCCGAGCCTGTGACGGATGTGGTCGGCATAGCGCGACGGGATCGCTTTCGGGCTTGCAAGGCCGCCCGGCGGATGTGCGGGCTCGAACAGGGGAGCGATGGCGGACCGCCCCGCATGAGCGGCGGGCGGCGCCCTGTGCGCTGCCAGTGGCACGGCGGCCAGCTTCTCCCGGTAAGGCCGCAGCAGGGCGCGCTGCTCGTCGGACAGCAGCACCGACTCGCCGAGCCGGATCGAGCCGATCGCGGCCGGCGGCGAACCGTCGCCCAGCACGGCGAGCCTCACGCCGGGGCGCGACGCCGCCGCGATGGTCGCTTCGGTGAGCGGGATTCGGAACGCGTGACGGCCGTTGCCGATCCCGGCGGCCTCCAGATCCGACCGGTGGCGGTCAGCCGCGTCCCGGCCGACCGTGACGCCGTCGATCTGCACGAGGATGGTCACGGCCTCGTCCGGCGCCGTCGGGCGCCACGCCCAGCCCGTGAGCTCGCCCTCGCGAAACCCGTCGAGACTGCCACGCAGGGGAGGTCGCGCCGTCCAGCGGCTCGCAGATGCGCGCAGCCGCCGCCACAGCGCCTGCGGGAGGCCGGCGGTCATGCCGTCCCGACGGTCATCGGCCGGCCGCCGGGGCGACCCGGACCCGCCAGTGGTCCAGCACGTCGGCCAACGTGGTTTCCCAGGCGATTTGCGGCTGCCAGCCGAGCAGATCGGCCGCAAATCTCGCATCGCCGAGCGCGATCGGCGTATCGTTGGGGCGAAGCCGCGCGGGATCGGATCGGACCTCGATCGGCAGCCGTGCGGCCGCGAGCAGTCCGTCGAGCGCATCGCGGATGCGCCGCGGCATTCCCGAGCACAGGTTGACCACGGCACCCGCCTTCCAGGCCGCATCGTCCAGCGCGAGCGCGCGCACGTAGGCGTCGACGACGTCGCGCACGTCGAGGAAGTCGCGGATGGCGTCGAGGTTGCCGACGTCGAGCGTCGGCGGCTGCAGGCCGCGCTCGATCCGCGCGACCTGGGCAGCGAAGGCCGGGATGACGAAGTCCTCGCCCTGCCCCGGGCCGGTGTGGTTGAACGGCCGGAACCGCATCGCGCTCAGGCCGTCGCGCGCAAGCTGGCCGACGGCGAGGTCGGCGGCGGCCTTGGTCGCGGCATAGGTGTTGGCGGGATCGAGCGGGGCGTCTTCCCCCAGGGGAATGCCGCGGGCCCGGAACGTCCCGCCATAGACTTCGGACGTGCTGACGTAGAGGAAGCGGGCGCGGGGCGCGAGGTCGAGCACGGCGCGGGCGAGATTGAGCGTGCCGTGGAGGTTGACGGCCCAGGCGTGATCGGGCTTGGCACGCGCGAGCGGGACCGCGCTGACCGCCGCCAGATGCACGACCGCGGTCGGGCGGACCTCCGAGACCGCAGCCCGGACCTGGCCGATGTCCGTCACGTCGAGCGCGATCGAGGGCCGACCGGGCTCGGGATGCCGCGATGCCTCGAACACCTCGGCGGCGGCGCCGAACCGGGCCCCGATCGCCGCGACGAGGAAGCGGCCGACGAAGCCTTCGGCGCCCGTAACCAGGATGCGAGACGATGGATCGGGCAGCGGTTCGGCCATGGAACGCCCGATCAGTTGCGGGCGAGCCGTCGGAGATCGAAATCGACCATCTCGCAGATCATCTCCCGCAGCGAGATCGACGGTTCCCAGCCGAGCCGCGCCCGCGCCTTCGACGGATCGCCGAGCAGCACGTCCACTTCGGCCGGGCGGAACAGCGCCGGGTCGATCACCAGATGTTCGTCGATCGACAGCCCGACATGCTCGAAGGCGATGGTGCACATGTCGCGCACCGTCACGGTGCGGCCCGTCGCGATCACGTAGTCGTCGGCCTGATCCTGCTGCAGCATCAGCCACATGGCGCGCACGTAGTCCCGGGCGTGACCCCAGTCGCGCTTCGCGTCGATGTTGCCGAGGCGCAGTTCACGGGTCATGCCGAGCTTGATCCGGGCCACGCCGTCCGACACCTTCCGCGTGACGAACTCGATGCCGCGCAGCGGCGATTCGTGGTTGAAGAGGATGCCGCTCGACGCGTGCAGCCCGAAGCTCTCGCGATAGTTGACCGTCATCCAGTGGGCGTAAAGCTTGGCCGCGGCATAAGGCGAGCGCGGATAGAACGGCGTGTTCTCGCTCTGCTCCGGCTCCTGGATCAGGCCGTACATTTCCGACGACGAGGCCTGGTAGAACCGCGCCGACGGCACCTCCAGCCGGACCGCCTCGAGCACGCCGCCGCAGCCCAGCCCCGTGACGAGGCCGGTGAGCAGCGGCTGGTGCCAAGACGTCTTCACGAACGACTGGGCCGCGAGGTTGTAGACCTCGTCCGGCCTCGCCTCGCGCGTTGCGCGGATCAGGCTCGACAGGTCGGTGAGATCGCCGTCGATCAGCCGGACCTGGTCCGCGACGCCGAGCGTCCGCAGGCGCATGTCGTTGACCTCGGAGGTGCTGGACCGCCGCACGACGCCGAAGACCTCGTATCCCTTGTCGAGCAGAAACTGCGACAGATACGCGCCGTCCTGCCCGGTGATGCCGGTGATGAGAGCTTTTTTCATCGAGGAACCTTGCGACGGCGGCGTCCGGGCCGGCGCCGGCTGACTAATGGAAATCGCCCGATCACGCAATCGCCGGCGCTTCAGGACCAGCCGAAGCGACGCGCGAACTCCTCGCTGCCCTCGATCGCGGCGACGACCCGTGCGATCTCGCCGGTCCGTTCGAGCATGGCGAGATGATGAGCGAGGCCGGCGGGATCGGGATCGCGGCCGAGCAGCAGCCGGTAGAGCGCCGCGACCGTCCTGCGGCGCTCGTCCGCAAGCGTCGCGGCGGCCGCCGCACGCTCCAGCGCCAGATCGAAGAGCGGATTGCGGAACAGCGCGGTGGAGTAGCGGTTGCGGCTCGGTTCCGGGGCGTTCCAGCCGTCCGGAACGCCCCGGAAGCTCGCGACGATCAGCCCGTCGCCGCTGAAGGATTCATGCACGTCGTGCTCGGCCAGGATGGTGCCACCGAGATCCTGCACGGTGCGCAGACACGTCTGATGCGTCAGCGGGTCGCCCGTGATCACATGGCCATGGGTCGACAGGAACAGCAGCCCGAGGGCTTCGTCGCGGATCACGGGGCCGAGACCCGCGAGCAGGTCCACCTCCGCGCCCTGCGCATTGCACAGCATCAGGTCGACCCGCCCGCCGGCGCGGCGCACCAGAGCAGCGGCGTCGAAGGCCGGCACGTCGGCGAGCGGCCCGGACGTCTCGCCCATATGGGCCACCGGGCGATCCGCACGGTCTACCAGCACCCCGTGCAGGAGTTCCGGCGCCAGCCCGTTGAGCCGCGCATTGCCCCTCCCGACCTCCAGATTGACCGGATCGGGCTCGATGCCCAGCGCCCGGCGCCCCGGCGCGTCCTTGAGGAACCAGAGCGTGTAATAAGCCCAGAAGGCGCCGACCTCGACCATGACGGCGTCCGCGGCGACGACACCGAGCGCGGCATGGAACAGCCGCTCCTCCTGCGGCTCGTGATGGCCGCGAAGCTCCTGGATCAGCCCTGTCATCCAGGCCCCGTAATAGCCATCCGCCAGCACGCGAAGCCCGTTGTGCATCACCTGGAGCCGCTCGCCGCCCTCGACGACGACCGATCCGGCATCGGCAACCTTGGGGATGTCGTCAGCGTCGCGGCACGACGCGGTGAGACGCACCCGCGCCGCATCATCGAGGGCGGGAGGGGGAAACAGGTCGGTTCGAGCTTTGGCGGACAGGGTCATTATCGCTGCTTGCTCCGGACCGTCGCTGTCGTGCAAAGAAGGCGCTGCGCAAACCTAGCCGAACTCGATCTGCCTCATGCCCTCATAGGCTTGCTCTCTCGGAAGGCCAGCCTCGATTCGGTCGAGCCAGTACTTGAACCCGTCCGCATCCACACACCTTCGAAACTCGGAGAAATACAGGTTGTGCAGCCATTCGCCGTTGTCGAGCTTGTTCCGATAGGAGGCACGACGCAGTCTCAGATGGTAGAGCCAGCTGTCGCGAATTTCGGCAAAGACAACGATCAGCCCCGAGTCGCGCGCGTTGGCGACGACCGTCCAGGGCGTATAGCCGCAGAGGTGGAAATCGCCGGGATAGGCCTGTGTCCCATAGGCCATCTGGATCAGATACTGCTGACGTTCCTCGGACTGGAAATCTGGCCGCCGGCTCATCAGCGCCATATCTACAAGGCTCGGCACGCGCACCTCGATGACACCGTCGTCGGACAGCAATCTGCACCATTCGGTCAGTGCCTTGACCTGCGTGTTGCGAGAGACGTGCTCGAGCACGTCTTGGGCGAGAATGTAATCGAAGTGACCGCTCGGCAACGTGTTGAGATCGGTTATGTCTGCAACGAGGTCAGGCGAATGCCAATCGCCGCTGTCGACGTTGAGGAAATCCGGCCGGATGTCGAATCCACACCCGACGTTCAACTTCTTTGGAAGCGGTTCCGGCAGGACCTTGGTCATGAAACGTCCAGTATCGTTCTTGAGGTCGAAGCGACGTTATCGGAGGCTCGGATAGGGCGGGCCGATCATTCTCGCGAGCCTGTCGACCAGAGTCGCCTTTCCGCCCGGTCCGAGACGCAGCGCGTTTGCGCCGGTTCCGAACGCGGCGTCGACGACACGCACGCCTATCCGCCTTTCGTCCTTGCTGGACGACGTCATGGCCGGTGAATATATGGCATCCGTTTCAAAGTAAAATTCAGTTAAATCGCCATCAAAATCCTGCTCAACTATCGTAAAACTGATCGTCTGTTTTCGCTTGGTACGCGAAAAAACCAGAGTGCCCTGGTGACCGCTTGGCGTGAAGACATCCAGGGTCAATTTCTTCCCTTTAGGCACGAACGCTTCAATCAGCAGTGTTACCTTGTTGTCGCCAATCTGGATAACGCTGCGGGGAACCGCCGCGATGGCGCTGACGCTGTTCGTCCACGTTCCAGCAGACTCGTGATCATGCCACCCCGAGGTCAGGAATGTGTGGAAGCGTGACGGCGGAAGCCGGGTCAGATCGGGCTTGCTGACGGGTGACCGATGCTGGCCGACACGGCCGGCCGACAGCGTCTCGACGAACCGTGGGAGTTCGCGGAGCGTGGCGGACCACAGGAGCCGGTCCAGTCTGGCCTCGTCCGCGCGCTTCAAGTCAGGCGCTTGCTGTCCGGGCGCGCCGAGCAGGTCATGAACCGCCTTGCGAAACGCCTGAGGATCGTCGTGGATCGTCACGCCTGGATGCTGGAGATAATCCTCGTATCCGCGCATCGCGACCGACGTCGCTATGATCGGCTTCCGATTGTACAGCGCTTCGGCGGTCTTCAGATTCGTACCCCCACCACCGGTGATTGGAAGCAGGATCGCGTCGGATAACTCGATCAGCGTGCTCAGCCCGCCCGCGTCCTGCTGTCCAGCGATGATCAAGCGAGCCAGCGCCAGACCTCCGTGCCGCTGGAGATACCTTTCCCGCAGCAGATCACCGACCCCGCCGGCAACGACGATGACCTGGACTGGGCTGATGTAGCCCAGATCGTCCCCCACGATATCGAAAAAGCCGTCCGCATTTGGCGGATGGGCGGAGCCCACGAACAGCGCAACCGAGAGGTGACGCAGTTCCTCGCGCCAAAACTCGATGCCCGTGGGCCGAGGTCTTGGCCAGACGCCGTTCTTCGCCAGCAGTTGAGGCTTCCCCTCGACGTCGAGCGCGGCCAGATCCTGTTCGCTGACGCCGACGATCGCGTCGGCCCGCCTGCACAGTTCCCCTTCGATCTGATCGACCTTTGCGACGAGCCGCGACCGGACGGCATCCGGGGCATCCGCCAGCAGTCGCCGAAACAGGGCGCTCTCATGGTTCTGCGACCCATAGATCAACGTCACTGAGTTTCGCCGCTCGGAGCGATACTTTTTAACGAACTCCCATAGCCATGGCTGTTCAAGCCAGATGCAATCGGGTTGGAACTCGTCGATCGCCAGAACCGCCTCGGCAAATCGCTGCGGATTGCCGAGCAGGAATTCCGAAGCCTCAACGTCCACCCGTCCGCTTCTGGATGCCAATGCCCACTGATACTCAGTGTCCATCGTGAATACATGACTGCCAAATTCGGCATCGGGCGCGGCGCTTCCCGTCTGGACTGCGAGATGGCGCGTGATCCAGCCGGCATCGCCGAAGACACGATGGATTGCGTTGAGCCGGATCTGGCCCCCATGACGCGGATCATCGATCCTGTACGTCGCCAGCGTCATGATGCGCATCGGATCAGCTTTCCTACGCCGCGCGCTCGATGGCTGGAGCGACGACGACGTCGTGTGCGAACTGCTCCATGCAGGAGGACCACGAGCGCGCCCTGAACCCCGCCCTGATCCGCGCTTCCGAACTCCGGATGAGGGCTCGGTCCCCAAGGAGCTTCGCGATCCGGTCCCTCCAGGCAACGTAATCGAGCGGATGCATCAGATCCGCAAACCCTGCGGCCGCCTCGGGAAGCGAAGACGAGTCGGAGGAAACGCAGTGCTTTCCGTAGGCAAGAGACTCTGCCACGGGCAGGCCCCATCCCTCATAGAGCGACGGGTAAACTGTAAAGAGGCTGTTCCGGTACAGCCATGTAAGCTGGGGGTCGCTGATGCTCGTCGTAAGCTTGAGATACTTCCTGTTCAGACGCCCGCACAGGTCGATGCACGACAGCAGGTTGTCCGTATTCCATCCTCGACCACCTACAAGTACAAGTGGGACGAGCAGATCAGGATGGCGGTCGTAGAGTTCTCGCCAGATATTGAACAGCATCTGATGATTCTTCCGGACTTCTATAGTGCTGACGTATAGAACGAAACCATCGGGATCGAGATCGGCAACCGGTTCGCTGATTGCACCGGAGGCAACGTCCGACCCAAGATGAATTCTTTTTAGGACGGGCTTTCTAACGTCGATCTGCCCCAGAAACCGATCCACGTCGGCCAAGGTCGAATCCGATATGCAGAACACGTGATCAGCAGTCCACGCAACGTCCATGAGATACTTGATAAATCTCTGTTTCATTTCCGGAACACAATATTCCGGCATGATGACTGGGATGATGTCATATAAAATCTGTACAACCGAAAAGCGTGCATCTTTCTTCTGCGCGTAAAGATGCGCAGTAAAGTCATTGTCCCAGGCCAGACCGGCGGAAATCACAACATCTGACGCGCTGAACGTTTGAAGTGATCCATGATAGAACTCCTTTGGGTGTTCGGTCTTCGGTGCGTCGGTCCCGTGCAAAAGCTTGTGGACGCGGCGGCGGGAGACAGAGCGAAATTTGCGCGTCGTCCTGTCGAAGTAGAAAAATCCCGACTGGGGGACGTGGCTGAAGAAGTACCTGGTTATCTCCCGTTCCGTGCGCACGATGCCGACGGCATGACGCCCCTCCCAGGCGAGACTGGTGGACAGGTCGATCAGATAGCGTTTCGAGGTCACGGAAGCCGGCCGGTCAAAGTCGGCCAACGATCCAGCGATCCGACCTGTGCTGATCGACGTGAAATGTGCGCATGCGACGGCTCCATTCCCGTGTCGAGCCGATGCGAGATCTCGGCGTCGTCCAGCTGCTGAACAGTCGGGCTTTGCGGCGACGAACGCACTCGGCTGCCATTCAGCTCTCCACGCAAGGTGGGTTGAGCACCGGCGTCTTAGCCGTTTGCGGCCGGCGATGCGACAGATTTCTTGGGTTAAGCCCTGCGCAGGAGCCCCGGCGGCGTGCAGTCGGGCGTGATCTCGAAGATCGCCAGGCTCAGAGGCGTCGCGCCGAGCGCTTCGATCACGAGGGTGCAGGGCTGGCGTTCGATCAGCGCGATCCCGTCCTCGGTGATGGTCAGGTGAAACGCGCAGCAGCCCTCGCCGAAGCCCTGCGTCTTCAGGTCCTCGCGGTATGCGCTGGCCGGCTGTGTCCCGACCACGCGCGTCCCGATGCGCGCCTGAACGACGACCGGCTCCGCGGGCCTGCGGGCGTTCCATGCCCAGCCGCTGACCACGCCGTCCATGAGCAGGTCCACGTGGCCCCGGAGCGCCGAGCGCGACCGGAGCGCCCGGCCGAGGCCGGACGCCGCGCGGGCGCGAACCGCCTGCGCGCTGGCGCTGATCGCCAGCAGACGCAGGAGATCCCGGCGCATGGCGCCGAGCCCCGCGACCTGCGCGCGGACCACGGGCATCGACGCTGCATGGGCCTCGAGTTCGGCGATCCGCACCTCGAGCCGCTGCCGGCCGGCCAGCGCCTCTTGCGTGGTGAGACGTGCGCGGTCGAGTTCGTCGCGGAGCTCCGCGGCGGTCTGGGCCGTCGCTTTCGCCAGCGCCTGCCGAAGGCTCTCGGTCTCATGCCGAAGGGACGCGATCTGCTCGCGCAACCCGTCACGCTCGCTCTCCAGCGCCTTCACCTGCCCGTGGAGCTGCGCGCGGGCCTCGGCGAGTTCGGCCAGACGATCCTGGTCCTGCCGCTGCTGGTGCGTGGTGAACCGATCGAAGACGTTCGGCGGCTTGGCGAGTTCGGCGCGGCGGTGCGCCTGTTCCTCCGCCAGGAAAAACAGGTTGAGCCCGTCGAAATAGACGCGCTCGTAGCCGTTCTGCGTCAGCATGCCGACCCATGGCGCATCGGAGCGGATTTCCGAGTTGGGCTCGGTCGCTTCCGCCAGGATGATCCAGGGCCGGTGCTTCTGCAGGTCGAGCCCGGCGAAGACGTCGATCTCCATGCCCTCGACGTCGACCTTGAGGAAATGCACGTCGCGGCCGTTGGCATGCTCGAACACGGAATCGGAGGCGAGGCACGGCACCACGATCCGCCGTTCGCCGTAGCCGGCGCGCACGTGCTGGGCGGCATAGTCCGGCCGCGCCGTGGACAGGCCGGTGCCGGCGATGGCGGAGATCTCCAGCAGGCCGGCCGTCTTGCCGACCGCGATGTTCAGATTCAGGTCGCGGTAGCGGTCGATGACGAACTTGGCGTGATATTCGGGAACCGGCTCGATGTTGATGCCGGTCCAGCCGGCGTCGTAGAACGCCCTCGTCACCGAATGCTCGGTCGGATCGAAGGCGCCGATGTCGATGTAGAACCCGGCGGTCACGTCGCGCAACGCGCGCCAGAGGACGATGTCCTCACCGTTCTGAGCATAGGACGTGAACGCCATGACCGGCCTTCTGTTCTTGTTTTTGGCCGCCCGACCACGCCCGTTCGAGCCGCACGTCGGCGGTCCCGATCGGGTGGCAGCGATGCCCCCGCCGCTACGATTAGCGAGCGTGCAGCGGGACGGCAAGCAAGCCGGCTAAGGCGACAGCGATCGTCCCCGCCACGGCGCCAGCAAGGCTCCGGCGCCGCGCTCTGTCGCGGGGCGCGGCGACGCGAACAGCGTCACCATCGTGAACGCGAACGACGCGAGGCTCAGTCCCAGCATTCCCATCGTCGTCAAGCCGACCAGCAGCAGCGCGCCGGCCAGGCCCATCAGACCGTAGAGCCCAAGGCCGGCCTCGCGCACGAGCGCGTTGGTCTCGAGAGGGAGGGCGCCCAGCGTGCCGCCGGTGCGGAACGCCTCCTCGCGGACCTCCGGCACCGACCAGAGGCTGGCGAGCGTCATGTAGCC
>CAZVMY010000020.1:0-16042 GCA_964628955.1 uncultured Methylocystis sp. | reverse complement strand
ACTTTTAATCATGGGGTCGTGGGTTCGAATCCCACCGAGCTCACCAAAATTCTTTATAATCAGCTCGTTACAGCCTTTTGCTGATGCGGCCGGAAGAGCGTGCCGATCTTCCGTTCCGGTCACGCCAAACGTCGGATCGCCGTCCCGATCAGCCGCCGATCAGCCTCAGGATCACGGCAAAGCCGAGCATCGCGGCGGCGATCAGTGCGGCGGCGTAAGCAAAACGCAGATGCGCCTCACGGCGGGCACGCGCAATCATCCGGGCCGCGACGGCTTCCGGCGGACGCTCGGTCTTTTCGAGCATGATCCAGACTTCGCTCCGCTTGAACGGAAAATGCTCCGAGCGCGCGCCGCGCAGGAACAGAATCACCGCCATCAGCAGGAAGCCCAGGCCGCCGAACTGGAGGCTCCAGACGATGTTCGAGGAGGCGCCCACCATGGTGGTGGCGATCGCGAGCCCGCCGAACCCGCAGCCACGTGCGACGGAGATGACGGCGAGGCGATCGATCAGGTCCGGTCCAATCGGCATCCCGCGCGGTCCCTTTCCGTTGCCCGACTGCCGTCGCGTCTTGAGCTGGAGATATGGTGCCTGGCGGCGCGGTTTAACCCGCTCCGGTCGAATTCAGCAGCGTCGGCACCGACAGCATGAGCAGCCCGCCGAACCAGATCCCGAGCGACCAGGCGTCGCTGCGTTTGCGGCCGGTCACGCGCTCGAAGATGGCGGCCGGAACGCCCGTCACCACCAGCACCGCCGTCGAGAGGATGAGGGACGTGAAATAGAACATGAGAAGCGGCGAGGTGATGAAGAAGCCCTGGGCGATCGGACGCAGCACGATGAAGAACGGGTCGAAGAACGGCGAGAAGTGCATGCCGTTCAGCAACGCCAGCCCCGCAATGCCGACCAGAAGACCATCGGACTTCATGACCGCCTCGCGGCGGTCCATTTCCGCTGCGTCGAGCCGCGGTCCGGCGTCGTCGTCGTCGCGCATCGTCATCCCGTCACCACTTTGGGTGCGAACCCGTAGGCGACGGCGAGGAAGAAATGCGCCATGCGGATCAGCAGCAGCCAGACGAACGCCATGAGCACCACCACCCGTTCAGGCACGATTGCGGGCGTCACCGCACCGGCCGCGGCCATGACCGGGGCGGTGATCTGCCGGAACACGCGCCAGATCGTCTTGTCGCTATCGCCCGGAAAGATCAGTGACAGAACGAAACGCCCGAGCAACGTGTACATCGCGGCCGCAAGAGCGAGTTGTGGCACATGAAAGCTCCAGAACAGGCCGGCCTCGTCCATCGGGTATATCCTCCTGCTCCCGCGTCCGATCCGGCAGGCAGCATCGAACGGCTTCGAGATCAAGCGCGGGGAGACCTACGCCCAAAAAATGAGAAAGGGTGGGGACAGCCCCACCCTCTCCCGAGCAACGTGCCTGAAAGGATCAGGCCTGCATGAGGGCGACACCGCGCGGCTTGCGGACGTTGTCCACCATGGTCTGGACTTCCTTCGACGGCGCCGGGGTTAGAAGCGAGACCACGAACATCGTGATGAACCCGAGCGGGACGCCGAAGAGACCGGCCGAGATATTGTTCACGTTGAACCAGCCGACCCTCGACGCGAGTCCTGCCGGGGTATCGGCGATCGCCACGTTCTTGATGACCTCCGCCACGTTGACGATCGGCGCCCCCGTGATCGGATTCAGCAACGACGTCATGCCGAGGCTGTTGACGCCGAACGACGGGTAGTAGCGCGACACCACCAGATACAGCAGCGAGATGCCGAAGCCGGCCGCCATGCCGGCGACGGCGCCGGCCGCGTTGGCGCGTTTCCACCAGATGCCGAGAACGAGCGCCGGGAACAGACCTGCCGCCGCAAGCGAGAACGCCCAGGCGACCATCGCCACGATATCCGCCGGCCTGAAGCTGGCGACGTAGGCCGCGATGACCGCCACGACGATCAGCAGCACGCGGGCGACGATCAGCTTGCGCTCCACCGGAGCATTCTTGTCGATCATCCGGCTGTAGACGTCGTGAGACAGCGCGTTGGCGATGGCGAGCAGCAGACCGTCGGCGGTCGAGAGCGCCGCCGCCAGGCCGCCGGCGGCCACGAGGCCGGCGACGACGTAGGGCAGGCCCGCGATCTCCGGCGTCGAAATCACGATCGCATCGTTATCGATCCGGAACTGGCCGAAGGTCAGCTTCGGATTGTAGGCCGCGAGGTCGCCGGCATAGTTCGCCGCCTTGGCGCAGGCCGCCTTGATCGCGTCCAGCGTGGTGGCGTCGACATTGCAGATCTTCACCAGGCTGACCTTGCCGTAGGCGTAGACCCAGTTCGGCAGCGCGCTCAATTCCTGCCCGATGACGCCGGTGAACACCTCGAGCTTCGCGAAGGCGGCGTAGGCCGGCGCCGTGAAGTAGAGGATGAAGATGAACAGCAGCGTCCATGCGACCGACGAGCGGGCCTCGCGCACGGAGGGCGTCGTGAAGTAGCGCATCAGGACGTGCGGCAGGGACGCCGTTCCGACCATCAGGCAGAAGATCAGCCCGAAGAAGTTGAGCGGCGAGTAGTTCTGGAACGGCGCCGAATGGCCGCCCCGGATCTGCGCCGCAGTCGCGAGCCCTTCGGCGATCATGCCCTGTTCGCGCGCCGCGATTTCGGTGAGCACCTGGCCGTAGGTGAGCTGCGGGATTGGCAGTCCGAACTTCTGCCCGGACAGGATCACCACCGGCACGAGATAGGCGATGATCAATACGATGTACTGAGCGACCTGGGTCCACGTGACCGCGCGCATACCACCGAGCATCGAGCAGACCAGGATGCCGACGAGGCCGACGAACACCGCCACCTCGAACTGCATGCCCAGCAGCCGGGCGCCGATCAGGCCGGTGCCGACGATCTGCGCGACGACGTAGGTGAACGAGCAGCTCATCAGCACGATGATGCCGAGGGTGCGTGCTGCGTTGCCGCCATAGCGCGCCGCGAGGAAGTCCGGAACGGTGAAGCAGCCGAACTTGCGCAGGAACGGAGCGATCAGCGTCGCGACGAGCACGTAGCCGCCGGTCCAGCCGAGGATGAACGCGAGGCCGTCATAGCCGAGCGCGTAGAGCGTGCCGGCCATACCGATGAACGAAGCGGCCGACATCCAGTCCGCCGCCGTCGCCATGCCGTTGTAGAAGGCCGGGACCTTGCGGCCGGCCACGTAATATTCGTCGGCCTTCATCGTACGGCTCATGATGCCGATGAGCGCGTAGATGCCGATCGTGAACGCGACGAAAAGATACCCGATCGTCGTGTTCGACACGCCCGACCGCTCGAGGATGTACAGGAAGACCACGAAAGCGAGGAAGCCGCCCGTGTAGAGGCCGTAGATCCGGCCGAGACTCGAGGTGAAGTCCGAGGTTTTTGATTCTGTTGCCATGGCCCGTTTCCTTACTCGTCTTCAGCCACGCCGCATTCGCGGTCGATCGTGTCCTGCCGGCCTGCGAACCAGAACAGCATGGCGACGAAAATCACCAGCGAGCCCTGAGCGGCCATATAAAAGCCCAGCGGAAACCCGAGCACCCTGATCCCGTTCAGGCTCGGGGCGAACATGTGAATCACGAAGCTGAAGAACGCCCAGACGGCGATCATCGTCCACATCAAGCCACTGGTTCTCGACCAGTGCACCTCGTCCTGGTTGCCCGTCATCCGGTTTCTCCCTGAATTGGTTCCGCGCGACGTCTCCGCGTCGGCACGCGCTCTCCAAGTTCTGCCATAAGTCAGGATAACGCCTTCTCGGAAAAGCCAGACTTTGGTTCAACGGAAGTCTGCTAGATCGTGATTGCGCCAGCGCGCGACTCGCGGGCGCCAGCTTTCTCATCAAACTGCGACGGGCGGACGGAGCGACATGGCCGCGGCCGCTCCGGCCGGGTCGAGCCCGGCTTCGGCGTTGCGTACGACAACGGAATTGGCCGCGAAATCAATGCCTTTCGCCGCGAAGACCTCGACCATCTTCCGCAGCGCCAGCCGCTGGACCAGCGTCGGCTTGCCCGGACGGACGGTGAACTTGAAGCGCAGCACGAGCGCGTTCTCCAGAATGTCGGCCACGCCCTGCAGTTTCAGCGGCTGGATGAACTCGCGGCCGAGTTCGGGATGCTCCAGAAGCTCATGCCCCACCTTCTTCACGATCTTGCGCACGACCTCGATGTCCACGTCCCGCGACAGGCGCAGGTTGAACTTCATCGTGATCCAGTCGCGGCTGTAGTTCGTCACCGAACCGAGCTGCCCGAACGGCAGCGTATGGATCTGGCCGTTCTGGTGCCGAAGCCGCACGGAGCGCAGTGAGATGCGCTCCACCGTTCCCTTGAGCCGCCCCGCCTCGATGTATTCGCCGAGCCGGAACGCGTCGTCGGCCATGTAGAAGATGCCGGCGACGATGTCGCGGACGAGGGACTGCGACCCGAAGCTGATCGCGAGGCCGAGGATACCCGCGCCGGCGAGGAGTGGCGTGATGTCGACCCCGAGCCGCGCCAGCGCGACCAGAACCGACGCGCCGAGGATCGCGACGGCGAGGAAGCCGTGCAGGATCGGCATGATGGTCGAAAGCCGCGAGGCGGGCGCCACCTGTTCCTCGTCCTGGCCGGGCACCGCGGCGGCGGTCGGCCGCGAGAACGTCGCACGCATCCAGCCGCCCAGCCCTTCGAAGATCGCGAAACCGAACAGCAGCGAGAACACGGCATCACTCATGCCGGTCCGCACGAGATCGATCCGGGCCGCACCGAGCCACACCGGCTTGATGCTGCCCAGCCATTCCACGGCGATCAGGAGCACGCCGCAGACGGCAAGGAGATAGACGAGCCGGTGCACCGCCCCGCCGAAATACCGCCAGAAGAACGGCTTCGGCCGCCCGTCCGTCGCCTGCTCGGCGTCCCGCGCCACGCGCCGCCCCGCCCAGACGAACCGCTCCGCTACGAACGCCACCGTGAGCAGCACCCCGGTCGCGACCACTGCGTTGTAGAACGCGAAATCCAGCGCGACGACACCATAGCTCCACATGAGCCAGAAGACGACCGCGCCGATCCGCAGGACCAGCTGGTATCGGCCCGAGAAGAACCGCAACGCCGCCACGACCCCGGAAATCGCCACGAGCAGCCCGATGATCAGTGCCAGCGCCTGTGCGGCCTTCCAGTCCATCCCGGCCCTGAGCCAGATGGGAATCAGGGCCGGGAAGCTCAGGCCGATCAGCATCGCCGCGCGCAGCGGCGGCATGGTTCGTCTCACGACGTCCTCGCTCACCGACACGAGCCGCAGATGCGGCTCGCCGGGACGGAGCAGGATCGCAGGGATCATCGCCGCCAGACAGTAGCGCACACCCAGTTCGAAGAAGGCGGCCACGAGCCGCTCGGCATGGGTACCCGCCGGAAAGATCAGCCGTCCGACCAGCACGGCGACGACGACGAGCGCGATGGCGCTCCCGACGTCGGCGACGAAGCGCAGGACGATCCGCGCGAACGGATCAGTGTCCGGCATCGTCTTTTCGTACCGAACGGCGAGCAGGCGCGGGATCGCCGCCAGCGCCAGCGCCAGCGCGATTCCGACGGCGCCGATGGCGAGCTCGACGATCAAGCCTGGCTGCGACGTCGCGCCGATCGCCCGGCCGGCCTTCAAAAGCTCGGAAAAGATGTTCGGCGTCGCCGCCAGGATCGGGTCCATCGCTGCCCAGAGCTGACCGAACCGCTGACCGACCACGCTGATGAGGCTCGCCTCGGGGACTTCCGTCGCAATCTCCGATCCCGGCGCTTGGGCGTAGACCACGCCCACAGCGGCCAGCAGGACCAGAAGCGCCAGACAGACCGCCTCCTGCGACGATCTGCCGCTCGAACCTTGGTACGGCCTCGGCTGTTCGACGAGCGACGGTCGGTTGACGGACATCTGCTTTTCCTTGGGCCGGCAACGCTGCTTACCGCGTTCTGACGACCGGCAGAAGCGCCACCTGATGCACGTTACGTGCGTTGCGGCACCGATGGCCGCGTCTTGCCCGGCCATTCTCCTGAAGCGCGGCAGGAACGCCGCCGATTGTGGAGGTTTCGTCATGCGTAGTCTGGTCTTCGCCCTCGCGCTCGCAACCGCGGCACCGGCCGTCGCCCAGACGCATGTCGTGTCGGCTCCCGCCGGAACCCCGGCGGTCGAAAGCATCGCTGCGCGGCGGGCCGTTCAGCGCCAGCTCGACGCGCTGTCGAAAGCCGACCCGCGCGCCGTCTACCTGTCGTCTTCGCTCTCGCTCCGCGCGCAGTTCCCGGACGAGGACACGATGCTCGGGCTGCTCAGCCGGACGATCCCCGTCGCGGCGCGGTCGAAGGACATCCGGTTCGGCGCGGTTCGGCCGACCCGGTTCGGGCTGGCCCAGGCGGTGGAGCTGACCGCTCCCAACGGCGAACCGTGGATGGCTTTCTTTCTGCTTGAGCGCGATACCGACGGCCTGATGCGCGTCGCCAACATCATCGCCGTCCGGCAGTCGAGCACGCCGGTCTGACGTCGTCAGGCCAGAGGCAAGTCGCCGGCCTGCCATACCTCGTTGACGGTCGCGATATACGCGTCGAGCCCACCCTCGCCGATCGCCTTGCGCGCGCCGGCGACGACGTCCTGATAATAGGCGAGATTGGCCCAGCTCAGCAGCATCTGACCGAGCATCTCGTTGGCCTTCATCAGGTGATGCAGATAGGCGCGGCTGTAGTCGCGTGCCGCCGGGCAGGTGGACTGGACGTCCAGCGGCCGCGGATCCTCGGCATGGCGGGCGTTGAGCAGGTTGAGCTTGCCGTGCCGCGTGAAGGCCGTGCCGTGACGCCCGGCGCGGGTCGGCATGACGCAGTCGAACATGTCCACTCCGCGGCGGATCGCTTCGAGAATGTCGTCGGGCGTGCCCACGCCCATGAGATACCGAGGCCGATCAGCCGGGAGGAAGGGTTCGGTCGCGTCGATCATGGCCAGCATGTCGGCCTGCGGTTCGCCGACCGCGAGGCCGCCGATCGCGTAGCCGTGGAAGCCCAGCCCGACCAGAGCCTCTGCGCTTTGCCGGCGGAGGTCCGGATCGGTGCCGCCCTGCACGATGCCGAAGAGTGCCCGGCCTTCCGGGTCGCCGAATGCGGCCATGGAGCGCTCCGCCCAGCGCAGCGAGAGCTGCATCGCGCGCTCCGTCTCCTCCCGGCTGGCCGGCAGCCGGATGCATTCGTCGAGCTGCATCGAGATGTCGGCACCCAGCAGCGACTGGATCTCGATCGAGCGTTCCGGAGTCAGCTCGTAGGTTGCGCCATCGAGATGCGACTGGAACACGACGCCGCGTTCGTCGAGTTTCCGGAGCTGCGCCAGCGACATCACCTGGAAGCCACCGGAATCCGTCAGGATCGGATAGGGCCAGTTCATGAAGGTGTGCAGGCCGCCCAGCGCCGCGACGCGCTCGGCGCCGGGTCGCAGCATCAGGTGATAGGTGTTGCCGAGAACGACGTCGGCGCCGAGACCCTTCACCTGGTCGGGATACATCCCCTTGACCGTCGCGGCCGTTCCGACCGGCATGAAGGCCGGCGTCCGGATCACGCCCCGCGGCATCAGAATCTGCCCCGTCCGGGCCCGGCCGTCGGTCCGCGCGATGGCGAATGAGAACGCAGCGGTCATTCGGAGACCCGATCGGCAAGGGTGGAGGCGCCGGTCCCGTCGGCGCGAAACAGCAGGCTTGCATCGCCGTAGGAATAGAACCGGTAGCCCGCCGCGATCGCGTGGGCATAGGCGCGACGGATGACATGGGAACCGCAGAACGCGGAGACAAGCATCAGCAACGTCGAGCGAGGCAGATGGAAGTTCGTGAGCAACCCATCGGCAGCACGGAACCGGTAGCCCGGCGTGATGAAGATGCTGGTATCGCCGCTGAAGGGCCTGATGGATCCCGCGGCGGCGGCGCTCTCGAGCAGCCGGAGCGAGGTTGTCCCGACGCAGACGATCCTGCCGCCCCGCGCGCGCACCGCCTCCAGCGCCGTTGCCGTCTGGGCGCTCACCTCACCCCATTCGGCATGCATGCGATGCTCCGCGACGACATCGGCCTTCACGGGCAGGAACGTGCCGGCGCCGACGTGCAGCGTGACGAAATGCCGTTCGACCCCGCGCGCGTCCAGCCTTGCCAGCAGGTCTTGCGTGAAGTGCAGGCCGGCGGTGGGCGCGGCGACGGCACCGTCCGCCCTGGCGTAGACCGTCTGGTAGTCAGTCCGGTCGCGGGCATCGTCCGGCCGCCGCGCCGCGATATAGGGCGGAAGGGGCAGATGGCCGGCCCGAGCGATCGCTGCATCGAGCGCCGGCCCGCCGGTATCGAACGCCAGCACGACGTCGCCCTCCTCCAACTTGGCCACGACCTCGGCGGTCAGCGGCGGCATGTCCGCCGCCCCTTCGGCCTCGACGCGGTCGCCGACACGGAGTCGCTTGCCCGGCCGGGCGAAGGCCCGCCAAGTTCGCGCATCCTCGCGCTTGTGCAGCGTGACGTCGACCCGCGCGGTCCCGTCCAGGCGGTGCCGCCGGACCGAAAGCCTGGCGGGAATGACGCGCGTGTCGTTGAAGACCATCGCATCCCCGGGCACGAGCAGATCCGGAAGGTCGCGCACGATCCGGTCGGCGAAGCCTGGTTGCCTCGGGTCGACCACGAGCAGACGCGCGTGGTCCCGCGGCACGACGGGACGGAGCGCGATCGCCTCCGCGGGCAGGTCGAAATCGAAGTCGGACAGGCGCATGGCCCGTCCGTTTCGCAAGCGCGACGCCTGCCGTCCAGTACGCAGAAAGCCCGGGTACGAGGCCCGGGCTTCGCGGAGCAGCGTCGGGGAGACGCCTCAAGCGGTCACAGCAGCCACTGGATGGCGCCGATGTCCCTGATGTTGACGTCCACGAAGGTGACGGCCGAGCCGTTTCCGAAGTCGAACATCACGCCGACGTCAACGCCGATCGCGCGGGCGAGAACCTCCTCTTTGGTGGCGAAATCCATCGCCGTCAGGTCGATCTTGTCAGCTTTGATCTCGAAATCGACGATCCGGTCGTCGCCATCACCTGCGGCGAACGCGAAGGTATCCCTGCCGCCGCGGCCGCCGAGCCAGTCGTTGCCCTGACCGCCGCGGATGACGTTGTTGCCGTCGCTGCCCATCAGCCAGTCGTCGAGCCGGGTGCCGACGATGTTTTCGACGTTCTTCAGCACGTCGAGGTTGAACCAGGTGTCCTCGGCGAAACCGGTCCGAAGGTCCACGCCGACACCGCGCCAGCCGGTTTCGCGGCTGTAATCGATCGTATCGCTGCCGATGCCGCCATCGATCGTGTCCTGACCGTGATCACCGACGAGCGTGTCGTTGCCCTGACCGCCGGTGAGGGCATCGTCATTGAAGCCGCCGAACAGGAGATCGTTGCCGTTTCCGCCGTCCACGGTGTCGTTGCCGCCGTCGCCCGACAGCGTGTCGTTGCCTGCGCCGCCGGACAGGACGTCGTTGCCATCACGGCCATCCAGCATGTCGCGGCCGTTGCCGCCGGTGATCACGTCGTCGAAGGCCGTGCCGCGAACCCGCTCGATACCGCTCAGGGTGTCGACGTCGCCGTAGGTGTCGATCGCAGTTCCCTTCGAGAGATCGACGATGACGCCGAACTCGCCACCGTCCTGACCGTAATCGACCGTGTCGAAGCCCGAGCCGCCCGAGATGCTGTCCTTGCCGCGTCCGCCGACGAGATAGTCGCTTCCGGCATCGCCCTGGATCTTGTCGTTGCCGTCGCCCCCGTAGATTTCGTCGTTGCCGGCGCCACCGCGGATGGTGTCGTTGCCAGCGCCGCCGATCAGGTAGTCGGTGTTGGCGCTGCCGATCAGGGTGTCGTTCTGGCTGGTGCCGAAGACGATCTCGACGTTCTTGACGGTTTCCTTGTTGCCGTAGCCGTCTATGACCGTTCCCTTCGCGAGATTGACCGAGACGCCCTTGCCGGTTTCCCGGAACGAGAGGCTGTCGAGCGCATCGCCGCCGTCGAAGAACTCCCGCAAGAACCCGCTGATGAAGGCGTCTTCGGCGCTCGTGCCGTCGACCTTGACGTAGTCGACGGTCGCCGTGCCGCCACCGCCCGGCGCGCTCGGTTTGAAGAAGAAGGTCGTTGTGGTCATGGTCTCGCCCGTTCTTGGCTGGCGCAGCCCCGTTCCGGGCCGTCGCAGGTTGTGTTCCGTGCGAAGCCAATGCCGTGCGGCCCCTTACCGACTTCTTGCGCAAGCCGATCGAAGGCGGGATACCCCGGGAGATGGCGAAGGGAGCCCGAGTTGCGGGTAACCACTGCGTAAGCCCGGCGGAACAAGTTGCGGCCGGACGATCACCTTCCGGTAAGGATCGCCATCGTCGCGCACCGGAAACGAAAAAGGAGCGCCCCTGGGGCGCTCCTTCCCATCATGGGGTCGACGAACGTCAGGCGGCGGCGACGGTCGCCTTCACGATCCGGTCGGGATCGCGGACCGGCTCGCCACGCTTGATCTGGTCGACGTGGTCCATGCCCTCGATCACCTTGCCCCAGACAGTGTACTGGCGGTCGAGGAAGGTGGCGTCGCCGAAGACGATGAAGAACTGGGAGTTCGCCGTGTTCGGCTGGTTCGTCCGCGCCATCGAGCAGACGCCCCGGACGTGCGGCTCGGCGTTGAACTCGGCCTTCAGATCGGGAAGGTCGGAGCCGCCCGTGCCGGTGCCCTGCGGGCAGCCGGTCTGCGCCATGAAGCCGTCGATGACCCGGTGGAACGCGACGCCGTCATAGAAGCCCTGCTTCGCCAGCGTCGTGATCCGCTCGACGTGCTTCGGCGCGAGGTCAGGACGGAGGGCGATGACCACGCGCCCCTTGGTGGTTTCGAGAACGAGCGTCTCTCCGGCTTCGGTGCTCATACGGGCTGCTATCCTCTTTCGGGCCGCGGCCCGGTGATGAAACGTATGGTGATCGGTCGACCCGCCACAGCGGCACCGAAGTTCCTGCCGAGCGGCAGCGGCGCGCAGCCCCTGATAGCGCCGACCACGTTTTCCTCAAAGCGACGACGCGGTTCGCCTGTCAGCGCCGGGCTGACCGCCGTGACGCGTGGCGTCCCCAGAAGCTGGCCGTCACGGCCGAAGCTCATGCGGACGGTGATCGCCCGAGTCCGCTCGCCGCGTTCCGGCCAGTCGGCGCAGGCCGAGAAATGCGGCGCGATGTCCGCGAGCTTCTCGACACGGTCGGGTCGGGCAGTCCGCTCGTCCGAATAGACCGTGCTGCGGAATTCGTTGCTGCTCGACGGCGACGGCCTGATATCGCGTCTGGAATCGAAGAGCGGGCCGCGGTTTCCGTCTGGCGCCTGCGGGACCGGCGTCGGCAGTGGCGGCGACACCGCGGGCGCCCGCGGCGAGTCGATCCGCTCCCAGCCGCTCAGCGAACCCGGCGCCCGGCGATAGTCCCCGATGGGAGGGGGATTGCGCAACTGCTCCTCGCGCGTGCCGATCCCGACACCGGCGGTCTGCGCAAGCGCCGTGCCGGCGGCAAAGGTAACCACCGCGACGGCCATTGCCGGAACGGTGACGAAAGATCGATGACGGTTCGACATGATGACGTCCTCCCGGCCTGTCGGCCATTCGAGGAAACGCGCAGGGCCGTCAATCGGTTCGGCGCGCGCCGCCCGCCCTCCTATTTCGCGTCGGCGGCGAGCTGCAATTTCACGATCTTGTCGGGGCTGCGGACCGAGCCGTTCTGCGCGGGCGCGCCCTTCTTGATCTTGTCGACGACGTCCATCCCCTGAACGACCTCACCCCACACCGTATACTGGTTGTTGAGCGAAGGCGCTTCGGCGAACATGATGAAGAACTGGGAGTTGGCCGAATTCGGGTCCTGCGCCCGCGCCATTCCGACGACCCCGCGGCGGAACGGTTCCCGCGAGAACTCCGCCGGCAGGTTGGGCAGGTCCGAACTCCCCGTCCCGGTCCCCGTCGGATCGCCCGTCTGCGCCATGAAGCCTTCGATCACCCGGTGGAACACGATGCCGTCGTAGAAGCCGCGTTTGGCGAGCGTCTTGATCTGCGCGACATGCTTGGGCGCGAGATCGGGCCGAAGCCGGATGACGATTCGGCCATCCTTGGTGTCGAGGTAGAGGGTGTTCTGGGGATCGGGGTTCGCCTGCGCCAGCGCCGGGGTGGCGAGCAGCGTCGTGGCGGCGGCCAGAACGAAATTCCTGCGATCCATGAGGGTCTCCATCGAAGCGGCGGTCAGCCGCCCTTGCGCTTGAGGGCCAGCGCCTCGGCGACTGCGGCCGGGACGAACGGGGATACGTCGCCACCCATGCCGGCCACCTGCCGGACCAGAGTGGCGGTGATGTGGCGGTCGCCGGGGCTGGCCGGCAGGAAGACGGTCTGCAACCAGGGCGCGAGAACGCTGTTCATGCCGGCCATCTGCATTTCATAATCGAGATCGGTGCCGTCGCGCAGACCCCGGATGAGAACCCCCGCGCCGAGCCGCCGGGCCAGTTCGATCACGAGATCGTCGAACGTGAGCACCTCGAGCGTGACGCCGGCGGCGACCGCCATCGGGCCGCCCACCGTCCGGATCATGGCCGCGCGTTCGTCCGCGGAAAAGAGTGGCGCCTTGGCAGGATGGATGCCGATCGCCACTATCAGCCGGTCGACCAGCGCGAAGGAGGCACGCAGCATGTCGACGTGTCCGTTCGTCAACGGATCGAAGGAGCCCGGATAAAGGCCGGTGTGTCGCGACATGCGGCTGCGTTACACGCTGGTCGTCCGCCGGGCAAGGAAGGCGCTGCCGGCCCTCTTCACATCGCGTTGGGGCGCCCCGCGCCCTGCCCCGCGCTTGACAGCATCTCCCGGACGGCCGAACCCCCATCATGACACCGAACCCGATCGAGCCCATCGCTCCACAGGATCTCGCGGCGATCCTGGCGCTGAACAACGCGAGCGCCGCCGAGACGTCGCTGCTCGCGCTCCCCGACCTCGAGCGCCTCGTCGCCACGGCGTTCGTCGCCCTGCGCATCGGTCCGGCGGACGCCTTCGTGATCGCACTCGACGAGTCCGCGGCGTACGGCAGCCCCAATTTTCTCTGGTTCAGGCAACGGTTCGAGCGCTTCGTCTACGTCGACAGGATCGTGACCGCGGCGCATGCCCGCGGCCGTGGGCTCGCCAGGCAGCTCTACCAACGCGCCATTTCGACGGCGGCGGACGCCGGCCACCAGCGCATCACCTGCGAGGTCAATCTCGTGCCGCCCAACGCGGCATCGGACGGCTTCCACGCGGCCCTCGGCTTTCGTGAGCTGGGACGCGGGACGCCGTACCCCGGCAAGACCGTCCGCTATCTCGTGCGCGATCAGGCGGCGGAACGATCCGGCACGGCGTGACGCCGGAGCAGATCGGGCAGATCGGCCATGTCGTCCGCTACCGCCAGCGCCCCTGCAGCGAGCAGCCGCTCGCGCGTGTGGGCGCGCTCGTGGCTGACGCCCGTAAAGCCGATGACCTGCATCCCGGCCCGGCGGGCGGCGGTGACGCCGGGGACGGAATCCTCGATCACCAGGCAGTGGATCGGGTCCACGCCCATCTGCGAGGCCGCGAACAGGAACACGTCCGGCGCCGGCTTGCCGCGCGCGACCTGACTGGCGGAGAAGATGTGGGGGTCGAAGAGGTCCTCCAGCCCCGCGGTCCTGATGTTCCGTCTGAGGCTGTGCAGGCCGGTCGACGAGGCGACGCAGCGCCGCCCGCCGATCTCCTCGACGGCCGCCCTCACGCCCGGCACCGGACGGATCTCGGTCAGGAAGCGCCGCTTGATCTCGCCGTCGGTCGCCTCGCGAAACCCATCCGGCAGCGGTCGGCCATATTCAACCTCGATGGCGGCCCAGGTGTCCTTGCCCGGGATGCCAATGAAGCGGCGGCCGAAGCTTTCCGGCGTGTAGTCGAGACCGATCGACCGCGCGGCGGCGGCGCAGACCTGCATGGCGATCGTCTCGCTATCGATCAGCGTGCCGTCGCAGTCGTAGATCGTCAGCAGGTGCCCCATGCCTACCCCTCAGGGAGCGAGAGCCGGCGGGTCATCGCCGTTCTCGGTCTCGCCGTTCTCGGCCTCGCGGATGTGTTCGACCGAGACCACCTTCTCGGTGTCGTGCGTGTCGAACACGATCACGCCCTGGGTGCCGCGGCCTGCCACGCGGATGCCCTCGACCGGGCAGCGGATGAGCTGTCCACCGTCCGTGACGAGCATGATCTGATCCCGGTCCTCGACCGGGAAAGAGGCGACGAGCGCGCCGTTGCGGTCGTTGACGGCCATCGCGGCGATGCCTTTCCCGCCGCGCCCGGTAATCCGGTACTCGAACGACGAGGTGCGTTTGCCGTAGCCGTTCTCCGACAGCGTCAGCACGACCTGTTCGGCCTCCGACATCGCGGCGTATCGGTCCTGGCCGAGCGAGACGGCCTCGACGATCTCGGCGGCCTCCGCATCCGCCGCCTCCGCCTCGGACGACGCCTCCCCCGCCACTGCGCGGCGCATCTTCAGAAACGCCGTGCGCTCCTCGGGCGAAGCCTCGAAATGGCGCAGGATGGCGAGCGAGATGACGCGATCGCCAGCGCCGAGCGCGATGCCGCGCACCCCGGTCGAGTCGCGCCCCTTGAACACGCGCACGTCGTCCACCGCGAAGCGGATGCACTGGCCGCGGGCGGACGTCAGCAAGACGTCGTCCCGATCGGTGCAGATCTGCACGTCGACGATCGACTCGTCGCCGTCAAGCTTCATGGCGATCTTGCCGTTGCGGTTGACCTGGACGAAGTCGGACAGCTTGTTGCGCCGGACGGTACCCGACGACGTCGCGAACATGACGTCCAGCGTCTCCCACTGCTTCTCGTCCTCGGGGAGCGGCATGATCGTGGTGATACGCTCACCCGCTTCCAGCGGCAGCATGTTGACGAGTGCCTTGCCCCGTGCCTGAGGCGCCGCCACGGGCAGGCGCCAGACCTTCTCCTTGTAGACTTGACCGGCCGAGGAGAAGAACAGCACCGGCGTGTGCGTGGAGGCGACGAACAGCCGCGTGACGAAGTCCTCGTCGCGGGTCTGCATGCCGGACCGGCCCTTGCCGCCGCGCCGCTGTGCCCGGTACATCGAGAGGGGAACCCGCTTGATGTAGCCGGCGTGGGACACGGTGACGACCATATCCTCGCGGGCGATCAGATCCTCGTCTTCCATGTCGGCGTCGGAGTCGAGAATCTCCGTCCGCCGCGGCGTGGTGAACGCCTCCCTGACGACGGCCAACTCGTCTTTGACGATGCCGAGGATCCGGGCGCGCGACCCGAGGATGTCGAGATAATCCGTGATCTTCGCAGCGAGGGCTTCCAGTTCCTGCTGCACCTCCTCCCGTCCGAGAGCGGTCAGACGCTGCAGGCGCAGATCGAGGATCGCACGCGCTTGCTCTTCCGACAGACGATAGGTGCCGTGCTCGCTCATGCGATGGCGCGGGTCGTCGATCAGCCGAAGCAGCGCCGCCACGTCGCTCGCCGGCCAGTCACGGTCCATCAGGGCGGCTCGCGCAGTCGGGGCGTCCTGGGAACTGCGGATCAGCCGGATGACCTCGTCGATGTTCGCGACGGCAATTGCCAGGCCCACGAGCACATGCGCCCGCTCCCGCGCCTTGCGCAGCAGGAACTTGGTGCGCCGGCTGACGATCGTCTCGCGGAAATCGATGAAGGCCGCGAGCAGGTCACGGAGCGTCATCACCTCGGGGCGGCCGCCGTTCAGCGCGACGACGTTGGCGCCGAACGTGGTCTGAAGCGCGGTGTGCCGGTAGAGCTGGTTCAGGACCACGTCGGCCACGGCGTCTCGCTTCAGTTCGATGACGATACGGATGCCGAGCCGGTTCGACTCGTCGCGCATGTCCGAAATGCCCTCGACCCGCTTCTCGCGCACCATCTCGGCGATGCGCTCGAGCAGGGTCGCCTTGTTCACCTGATACGGGATCTCGGTGATGATGATCGCCTCGCGATCCTTGCGGCCGCTCTCGATCGTGGCCCGCGCGCGCATGACGAT
>CAZVMY010000019.1:0-16358 GCA_964628955.1 uncultured Methylocystis sp. | reverse complement strand
GATGCTCAATGACGCGCAACAAGAACGAGCCGACATGCGCCTCGCTCTCCGTTTTGATGGAGTCCACGCAAGCCGCCAGCATATTTCGCAACGTCTCGCCCGGTACGAGCGCGTCGCCTTCGCCAAGCAGGCCGGGATAGCGCTCCAAGGCCGCCCTGAGATCCGGCGGCTGACAATGCGCGACGATCGCTTTTTTCAGGTCGTCAAGAGACTTGCCTTCAATCCTGAGGGCGCCGGTCATGCTCGGGACTTCAGCCGCGCGCTCTGGCCGCGAGCGGCCAGGCTCTCACGCACAAGATCGATAGGGACACCTTGGTTGTATGTGGCCGGCGTGCGCGCCGGATCGCCCAGATGGTGCAGGGCCACGAGGTCGAGGTCCATGGTCAGGCAGGGCGAGCCAGACGAGCCGCGTTGAGTATTGGTGAGGTAGCGTAGCCTCAACCCGTCATGCACGAAGCCAGTCACCGCCGCAGTGTCGAGGGCAAACTTCAACGGTGCGCCTTCCGGGTGCTGGACGATGATGAGGGGTGCGTTGGCCGCTACTGGGGGCGCGGGCGCGATCTCGATGAAGCCGCGCGCGGTAGTGTCGTCGGATAAGTCAAGGAGCGCATAGTCGAGCTCGTCCGCTTTCGGAGGCGGCGCATCCGGATGGCGGGTCAGCTCTGCTGCGCTGCACGGCCGCTCGTCGAGTACGCTCGTCACGCCGATCAGCACGCCTGCTTCCACACCGCCATCTGCGCGCAGATTGTAGTCGAAGCGGCAGCCAAGGCGCTGAAGGCGGCCGGTGCGACGCGCCTGCTCCACGACATGCCAGTTGGTGAGGGCGAGACTCGTTCCGACGAGGAAACCGGTGCCCAACCCCGCCCCGTCTGCCTCTATACGGCAGACCTGGCGCGCGATCGCGTCGGCCCGGGTCAGCCAAAGCCGCAAGTTTATGTCGCGCAAGGCCGGACGGACTAGGCGCTGCAGGCCGGGCCCGCCACCTTGCTGCGGGTCGAGGCTGCGACCGCCCGATTGCACCTCGAAACGGCCGTCGAGCGCGGCTCCCGCATCCCCCGCTTGGGGATAGAGCTCGACAAGATACGCGCGCAGTTCGCGCTGGAACGGCTTCTCGCGATAGACAACGGCCGCCAGCCGGTCGGTGGAGCCGTCCTTCTCCAGCGCCTCGATCAGCTTCTCGATGGTCGGCCGCAATGGCAGGCCCGGTCCGACATAAGATTCGTGGAGACGATCGCCCGTGGCGAGGAACACCATGCGCTCGAGCTGCGGCAGATCAAGCGCCCGTACAAGCAGCCGCGACAGCCTGTCGATTTGGCGTGCATCAAGGAAAGACATTGGACCCGCTTCCTGGACCTCACCTCAGCCTTTGGTCCGCCTCGCTAGTATGTCACCATAACGTGCTCGCGATCGCAAGATTTGCTGACGCAGAGTTGCTCCACCGGTCTAGGTTCACCACGCTGCGCCGATTGACACCGAAGCATAGACTCTTGCAGGAGAACGCGTAGATTGCCCAAAGAATAACCCGTGGTAAGCAGGAGGCGTGCGTGGACGTCGTGGTCGTGGTGCCGGGTATCATGGGTACGCGCCTTGCCCTGCCGGGGCGGAACGGCGTGGCGGATGAGGAGGTCTGGCCTCCTACCGTGCTGGAGACCCAGTTGGGTTATCGCCGGCGCGAAAAGCTTGCCGACGCCCGCGTCGTTCCGACGACAGTCATCGAGAACATCTGGTGCTTTGACTTCTACGGCCCGCTGTTCACTCTGCTTGGCGATATCGGCTACTCCGAAAGTAGCAACCAGAGGCTCGTCAAGTTTCCTTATGATTGGAGGCGCGACCTTTTCGCCACGGCAGAACGCCTCGCGAGTGTCCTCGACGGCGTCCATCGCGACGGAGCGCGGACAATCACGCTCGTAGGACACTCGATGGGAGGCCTAATCTGCCGCCTGCTACTGGAGGGCCCGAGCTATCGCGGCCGTCCATGGTTTGGAGCTATCCGCACATTCATTGCCATCGCGACCCCTCATGTCGGCGCGCCGCTGGCTCTCGCGCGGGCGCTCGGGGCTGAAGGCGCAATGGGGATCAGCAAATCCGACTTCGCTTGGTTGTCCTCGCAGGAGGCGTACCCGTCAGCCTATCAGCTCTTTCCGGCGCCTGGCGAGGACGCCTGCTGGGATCAAGCTAGCGGCGATCTTAGGGCGATTGACATTCATCAGCCGGTGGCGGGGCGTTTGCTGGGCTTGAATCCGACGTTGCTGGGGCGTTGCGCCGCGCTCCACCAGACGCTTTCGTCAGGCGCAAGGCCACCACATGTCCGATTCTTCTACTTCGCAGCAGCCGGCCACAGGACAGCGACGCGCGTGAACGTGTTTGAGGTGGGCGGCCGGATAGATCCGGCCCGCACGATCATTACGCGCACTGAGGACGCCGGGGATGGCACAGTTCCGCTCTACAGCGCGTTGGCGCGGGCGCCCCAGCGCCATGTCGCCACCAACGAGCACGCCTCCGCTTTTCTGGGTTCGCCGTTCCGAAGCGTTTTCTTTCGGCTGTTCGGCCAAGATGCTGGGCCAGCCGTCGAGATGCATGACGGGCCCACGATTAAACTGTCGGTGGAAAGCCGGTCGATCCAGGCGGGGCGCGACATCGAGGCGCTTCTTTATCCGGAGCTTCCGTCTGCGGACGCCGCAGCGAGCTTCAAGGTACTTGGCGGCGACCTTGTGCTGCGCAAAGTCCGCGATGGCGAGGCGGTCCTCAGTCGCGAGGTGCGCCGTATCGCTGTCGCTTATGAGGGCCCCAAGCTCGACCGGCTGCGGCTCGCGCTGGACCCTCTCGAGGAGCCCGGCCATTACGAGCTCGTCTTCGAAAGCGAGAACGGTTCGGCGCGCACCGCCTTCGCGGTCTGGGGCCCATCTTCGTAGGCTTGGCGAGCGCTGCTAAAGGGCAGCCTGCGCTGCACGAAAGTTCCGTCACTTTACCCGGCAACTCAGGTGCGTGAGGCAGTCTCCGGCTCGCTCGTTGTAGCGAAATAAGTCATTGTGATCGCTCAGAGACCGATCGAAAAAGAAATTGAGCAATATCAGCCGTTTGTGACTCCGCCGGTGGTTGCCGGACCTTCGATGGAACTTCACGGATAGAGGCTGACGGCGGCATCGCGACCGCCGCCTAATTCCGGTACGCGGGTTCCGCTCCTCCCCCGCACTCTCGGCGAAGTTTAGGTTTAACGCGGTGCTCCCGCTATTGCCGAATCTGGCCGATTACAATCAATGCTCACTCAGAGCTTTATCCTTGGCGCGTTGTAGTCATATGCGTGTCCGCTCCGTTCTTGAGCGCCTGAAGACACCGATGCAGCCGCATCGAATTGAGCGGCAACAGGATGCAATGAAGCAGCAGCACCGGCACAAGGGCGAGCGCCGCGCCATAGGCGATGAAGAGCGGGTTGGCGGCGATCGCAGCGACACGCAGTGAGACCATTCGTCTGCACGAAAAGGCTGCAACCGTGGAGCCGGCAGCGAGGAAACCGATAATGTCGACCGGGGTGGGATGAACGAGAGACATGATCGCCCATTCCCATCAACGACCGATGCCGGCGGCCCTTATGACTTTCCTGAACCTCTCTGTTTCAGACACGACGAAGTCGGCGAGCGCCTGGCTTGCCAGAGGGATGGGCGAGCCGCCCAATGCTTCGATCGCCTGCCGTACGTTGGCGTCGGCAAGCCGCTCTTCGACCATGGCCGCCAGTTTCACCGTGACGTCGGCAGGCGTTCCGCGCGGCGCGCCCAGTGCGAACCAGGACCCTGCTTCGTATCCTGGGACGAGTTCGCTCATCGATGGAAGGTCCGGCAGCGCGGACGACCGTCTTGGCGTCGTGACCGCCAGCGCGCGGAGCTTGCCTTCGCGAATGAGGCCAATCGATGAGGGCAGAGGGTCGAACATGACGTCCACGTCGCCCGCCTGCAATGCCTGAAGGGCCGGCGCGGAGCCCGCGAACGCCACCAGCTTCATGTCAACATTCGCCATCCACTTCAGCAACTCGATCGCGAGGTGCTGGGGCGTTCCCTTGCCGGCATACCCGACCTTGAGCGCTCCGGGCTTCTCGCGGGCGTTGGACAACAGCTCCGTCGCCGTCTTCACCGGCACGGCCGGATTGACCTCGATCACGATCGGTACTCGGTACAAGCCCGCGATCGGCAGGATGTCGCGCCCGAAGTCGAACGGAAGGTCGTCGAAAAGCGTGGTGTTGATCGTGTTGACGGGACCGAAGATCAGCAGCGTGTATCCGTCCGCGGGCGCCCTAACCACTTCGAGGGTCGCGGCATTCCCGCTTTCGCCCGGCTTGTTGTCGACCACGAATGGCTGCTGGAACCGCTCGCTCAGCCAGCCGCTCACAAGCCGCCCTGCGATATCGACCGGGCCGCCGGCGGGGAACCCGACGAGCACGCGCACAGGGCGCACCGGATACTCTGCGGCAGTCGCTGAGCCGGGCCAAATAGACGTTATGGGCAAGCTGGCGGCGGCAAGGATAAATTCTCGGCGCTTCATCGTGGCCTCCTGCCTTCTATGGAACCGGTCCAAGGGTAGCCGAGAGACGACATACGAGATATTCCTTGAAAGTCGCAAAATCGATATGTGATTCGTATGTCATGGACCTGAAACAGCTTCGCTACTTTGTCGCCGTCGCCGAGGAGGGGCACATCACACGTGCCGCAGAGCGGCTCGGCATGCAGCAACCGCCGCTCAGCGCTCAGATCAAGGCGATCGAGAACACGCTTGGTGTCCAACTCTTCAGACGCAAGCCGCGCGGCGTCGAGTTGACCGAGGCAGGCCAGGAACTGCTGTCGGAAGCAAAGGCGATCCTGGCTCGTCTTGAACGCGCGGTTCTCCGGACGCAGCGGACAGCCAGAGGCGAGTTGGGGCGTTTGCGCGTGGCGATTGCTCCAACGGCGCCGTTTCACAAGCTGGTGCCGAGGGCGATCCGCAACTTCAGCAGGTCCTATCCTCAGGTCGCGCTGACGCTCGAAGAAGGGCTGAGCCACGAAGTCGTCGACGGTCTCGTCAGCGAGCGCCTTGACGTGGCCTTCGTCAGGAATGCGGGCATTCGGTCCGATATGCTGAGGACCTTGCCGCTGCTCGAAGAGCCGATGATCCTCGCGCTGGCGAGCCAACACCCCCTGGTCAAGGCCTACCCGTCAAACCAGCCGATCTCGTTGGCGCAGCTGAACGACGAGCCTTTCATTCTCATTGGGCCGGCGGGCACCGGCCTCCATGATGAGACGATCGCAGCTTGCCGCAGCGCAGGATACAGCCCGCGCATCGGTCAGCTGACTCCGAGCATCACGCCGGCTCTGGGTCTCGCCGCTACGGAGATGGGCGTCGTCCTGGTCCCCGAGAGCCTCAAGTCCTTGAGGATGGCGGGGCTCGTCTACCGTCGCGTGACGGGTCCCTATCTGCCGAAAGCGTTTCTCGGCCTCACCTACCTCAAGAGCAACGGCTCTGGCGTGCTTAAGCAGTTCACGGCCTCAATTCGCGAGACATGGCGTTCGATGTCTGGTGTCGATTAGGCACTCAATGACCGAGCATCGCACGGCAAAGAGGGAATGCTGAAAGCAGTCGTCTGAACAGAGTGGGGCTTACTTCCGGTATGGGCGGGAGCGGAAACCCGCGACACCAATGCAGTACGTCCGCTTTTGAAGTTAACCTCATTCGGCATGAAGCCAGCACCAGGCTCTTCTTCAGTTCTCGCGTTCGATTCAGTCGGCACGCGGCCTCGAGATGGGGAACGTAGCATGCATGTAATCCGCGAGCATTGAGCAGAATGCGGCCGCATAGGCCGGAAGCGAACGATGCTTGTTCCAATAGATCGTTGAATGCTCCCGAAGCGGGTTCCCTTCGAATGTGATTGCCGCAAGGCGTAATGGCAGGCCGATTGTCTTGAGCACGGACGGGATGATGGCGACCCCATGACCACTCTCGGCCATCACAACGAGGGTATGCGGCGTCCGGCTCTCGTAGACGATGTTTGGTGACACGCCGGCAAGCCGACAAGCGGCATCGAAGTTGCGGCGAAAGACGTAACTCGTCTCCAGAACCAGAAGCGGATGCTGCGCCAGGTCGGCGATCTCGATCGCTGCTCGTTGAAGGAATGGCTTGTTGACGTGGCATGCCGCAAGCAGGTCAACGGGTTCGAGCGTGCGACCGGCGAATGTCGGATCGTCGGGAGATACGGCTTTCATCAGGTTGATGCCGAGATGGACGTCGCCGCGCTCGAGCATGGTGGCAGTTTCGCTCCAGCCGATCGCTTCCCTCAGCCTGACCTGAACCCGTGGAAAGCGCTCGGCATAATCGACAAGAAAATCAGCGACCGCGCCTTCGATAATCTGAGGAGATCCGGCAACTCTCAGGACGCCGGTTTCCCCCTGCTGAAGTTGGCGGGCGTGCTCGCTCACGGCAGCGGCGGCGCCAAGCAGGGCGCGACAGCGCTCCAGCAGTTGCTCTCCCTCACCGGTCAAGAGCAGGCGTCTGCCCACGCGGTCGAAGAGCTTCACGCCGAGGTCATGTTCCAGGTCGGCGATCTGGCGCGACAATGCCGGCTGGGCAGTATTCAGACGCTCCGCCGCCCGTGAGACGGTGCCGAGATCGGCGACGGTGACGAATGTCCTCGCGTGCTTGAGATCCATGACGCCTCTTATGCCGAATCGGCATAGGTTGCCAGATCAATCATCTATTGGACGGCAGTCAACTCCCGCGGTCATATCGACCCGACGCTGACGAACACTGAAGCCCGGGAGCAAGCCATGCAGAGCCGCCGCCGCATCCTCCTGTCCTTGCTGGCGCTCGCGTCGTTCCCTCGCGATGTCTCAGCTCAAGCTTGGCCATCAAGGCCGATCAGGGCTATCGTGCCGTTCGGAGCCGGGAGCGCAGCTGACATCGTGCCTCGGCTTGTGCTCGAGCAAGTTGCTGCTCGGCTCGGCCAACCCATCGTCATTGAAAACAGGGTTGGCGCCGGCGGCACGATCGGTGCCACGGCTGCAGCGAACGCAGAGCCCGACGGCTATACGCTCCTGGCCCATTCCTCGGCCCACACGCTCGCTCCGGCGCTCTACCCGGGCCTGAGTTATCATCCTGCCAAGGACTTCACCGCGGGGGCCGCCCTCGGCGCATCACCCTTCATCCTCGTGACGCCGCCAGGCAAGGGTTACAAGTCTGTAAACGACCTTGTCGCTGCGGCGCGCGCGCAACCCGCCGGGCTCAATTTCGCCTCCGTCGGTTTCGGCTCTGCATCCCATCTAAGCGCCGAACGCTTCATTGCCAGCGCCGGCGTGAAAGCCACCCATATCCCGTTCAAGGGTGGGCCGGAGGCAATGACGGAAGTGATCGCGGGGCGGATCGACTTCTTTTTCGTGGCGGCGAGCGCCGCCTTGTCGAATGTGCGCGAGGGCAAACTCGCTGCTTTGGCGGTCAACAGTTCTGCGCGATCCCAATCGCTGGCGGATGTGCCAACTCTAGCCGAAGCCGGCATCGCGGATGCCGAGTATCCTCTCTGGTTTGGGCTCTTTCTTCCAGCCCGTGCACCGAGGGAGATCGTCGACCGGCTCAATCGCGAGACCATGGTGGTGCTGGAGCAGCCGAAGATCAGGCAAAGCCTCGCCGCGCTCGGTGTCGATCCGATGCCCCTGTCGCCGAGTGAACTGGACGCCCGGGTCAAAACCGATGTTGCGATGGATGCTGCCCTAGCTCGCAAGCTCGGGCTCGCAGCGAAATAGTGGGCTAAGCTACGATGTATCAGCATGCCCAGCATCAGGTCCAACCCGAGGGGGCAGCCAAGGCTTCATCCACGTTCCTCGCCTCGGACGGAGAAGGTTATGAAGCGCAGATGGGTCGGTGGAGCCGGCGTCTGGCACCGTTGCTCATTGAATTCGCCGAACTTCCGGCCTCCGCCGGTCATGTGCTGGACGCAGGCTGCGGCACGGGGAGCCTGACCGTCGAGCTTAGCAAGAGCCTTGGCGTCCGAAAGGTGACGGGGGTCGATGTCTCTGTCCCCTATGTCACCCATGCGAAGAGTCAGCATTGCGGCCTTGGTATCAGCTTTGACGTTGGAGACGTCACCGCCCTTCAATTCGACAATGGCTTCTTTGATCACAGCTTCTCGTCGCTTGTGCTCCAGTTCGTACCTGAAGCCGACCGTGCGATCGGAGAACTTTGCCGCGTGACACGGCCAGGTGGTGTCGTTGCCGCGGCCACATGGGACACGCGCGGCGGCGTCGTCATGCAGCGCATGTTCTTCGATACGGCGGCCGTGCTGGATCCTGCAGCGGCACGCTATCGAGCTGCTTCATGCGCCCGGCCTTTGTCGCGACGGGATGGATTGCTCGAGGCATGGCGCGGGGCCGGTATGACCGGCATCGAGATGAGCGATCTGACCATCCGTATGGACTTCGCTTCGTTCGAGGATTTCTGGTCGTCGATCGACGGCCGGGACGGCCCGTATGCGGCCTATCTCAAAACCTTGTCGGCAACGGCCAAGACAACGCTCCGCCATTTCGTGGAAGCGGCCTATTGCGACGGCGAACCTGATGGGCCGCGTTCCTATGCAGCAACCGCCCTGGCCATCAAGGGGCGTGTGCCCTGAGGCATTCGTTTGAGTGGCAGATCAAGACCCCCAACCGGGACGCCTAACCGCGTCGCTGAAGGAGCGTTTTATTATGACAGATACGATTGCTTACGTCGATCTGCTCGGCTTCGCAGCTGGCGGGACAACTATTATTGCCTTTGCTTGCAGGCAGATGTTCGCACTTCGCCTCGCCGCCATAGGTGCAAACATTCTCTTTATTGCCTATGGTCTGACGCTTGGTCTGGTACCTATCATGGTGTTGCATTGCATACTGCTGCCACTTAACCTGTTTCGGCTGATCGGGTCTTTCCGGCTTAGATATTGCGACGTTGCGGCACAAGCTGGGCCCTTTTCCTAACGCTACCACCAGACCTGCGGTACCACGCAAGCTTTCGTCAGCGCCTCGCCAGCGCTTATCTATTTAAAGATCGCGCTGCAGGGCTGCCTGTTTCGTCCCACGGGCCGTGAAGGCAACGGTGCAAACGCATCAAATTGAGCGGCAGCAGGATAGATTGGAGCAGCAACACCGGCATTAGGCCGAGCGCGCCGCCATAAGCGATGAAGAGCAGGTTGGCGGCGATGGCGATGATCCGCAGCGAGACCATATCGCTGCATGAAAAGGCCGCAACCGTGGATCCGGCTGCCAGAAAGCCGATCATGTCTATGAGGGTGGGCGAGAAGAGAGGCACGATGAGTACCCTCCATCGTTGCAGGGGAGCGCATTCGTCACCGGCTTATGCCGGCCGTCGTGATCACCTTCCTGAACCTCTCGGTTTCAGCCACGACAAAGTCAGCAAGTGCCTGGCGGGCGAGAGGCAGCGGTGAACCGCCAAGTGCCGGACGAGCTGGCGCTCGACAGCTCGCTCGTGCGCGCCCACCGTTCGGCATCAGGTGGAAAGGGGGGGATGGACCCAGGCGGCGGGCATCTCACGCGGCGGCCGAACGACGAAAATCCAATGTCTGGCCGATCGTAGCGGCCGGCTCGTCGCCCTCGCCCTGACGCCGGGCAATATCGCCGACATCACCATGGCGCAGCCGCTTCTCGAGGCTCTGGCACCGGCCAAACGGCTGATCGCCGACAAGGCCTACGACGCTGATCGTCTCCGCCAGTGGCTTGCCGACCGAAGCATCGAAGCGGTCATCCCGGCCCGCGCAACCCGCGCTTCCGTCTATCCGATCAACAAGGCGGCCTACCGTCGCCGAAACATCATCGAACGCATGATCGGCCGCATGAAGAGCTGGAAGCGGATCGCCAAGCGCTACGATCGCCTGGCCGTCAACTTCATGGCCGCCATCGCGCTTGTTGCCCTTGCGACGCAAGGGCTTAGATGAGTCCCCTACCTAGTACTTTAGCACGAGAACCAACACGTTGCCGATGGAGAGCGACGCGATGAGTCCCCAGACGAGTTCAGGCTTTGGTGGCGAATAGCTGCGGCCCGGGGTTGATGTCGCAGCTCTCGAAGACCGAGAGCATGATCGCGGCCGTCGCCGAGGTCGTTATCGATCCGGCGCAACGCCACGGCGATCAGGCCGCCAAACTCTGGCTGGCGATCGTCGGCGGCGTCTTGCTCACTGGCTACATCCTGCAGTCGATCATGCTTGCAGCAATCTTCTACGGCTGAGGCTTCAGCCGTTATGGGCGGTGGGGCGCGGCCAAGGTATTCGGTTCGGCGGTGGCGACGTTCGTCTCCGTTGGCCTGTTAATCGCACTGTGGCGCCGGGTCTTCCGCAACGGTCCCGAAGAATGGCTGCTGCGATCCTTCATCGACCTTGAATGGAAGCCGCTCCTCCATCGCAGCGGGCCAAAACAGTTCCGGAGTCGCGACGGAGCCGCAGAAGTTCCGCCAAGACCCGTCCCAAGGCGAAGGCGCCTTGCCGGTACTGTCAGGCGCGATGCGCGTGACTTTCATCCGCGGCGCGACGCCGGAAAAGAGCCGGCGATCATGGCCGGATTGTCGAAATCGCCAAGCCTCAAACGTCTTTGATGCAGGGCACTCGCGTCGGCGTGCGCCCTTGCGCCTTGAAGCCCTCGCGGTGACGTGGACCGATCTGGCCATATGCCAATGCAGCCGAAAAAAGGGATAGACATGACCAAGCTTCAAATCATCGGCCTTCCCCAGAGCAACTGGGTCTGGGCCACGCGCATCGCCTGCGCCGAGAAGGGGGTTGCGCATGAGAACATCGGCGTGATGCCCCATTCGCCGGAGGTGACCGCGCTGAATCCGCTCGGCAAGATCCCTGTGATGCGCCACGGCGATTTCACAATCGCCGAGGCGCGCGCGATCTGCCGGTATGTCGATCAAGCGTTCGATGGCCCGGCCCTGATGCCCAAGGCCGCGCGGGAGGGCGCTTTGGCCGAGCAGTGGGCTTCGATGATCCAGACCTCCGTCGAGCCAGTCGCCATCCGTCAGTATCTGTTCGGCTACATGTTCCCGAAGACGCCCGACCAATCGCCCGACCGCGCCGCCATCGACGCCGCCTTGCCGACGATGACCCAGCACCTCGGCGTGCTCGCTCAAGGCGTCTCCGATGGACAGCTCGGCCGTGACGATCTGACGATCGCCGACGCCTTTCTCATTCCGGTGCTGTTCTATCTGAAGAACACGCCTGAAGGCGGAGCGCTCATCTCGGGCTCCAAGCCGCTGTCCGGCTACATTGACCGGCAGATGGCGCGCGCGTCGGTCACCGCGACGCTGCCGCCGCCGCTGCCGCAGTAGGGAGACGCCCGCCCCCCTTTCACTCGCCCGACGCCAACCGGACTTAAGGCCGACCGCGGATGCGGTTCTCCGACAGGCCGCGCGCGCGTCGGGCGACGCCGCGCCGCACTTCACCCCAGCTTGCATTTCTCCTCGAACAGGTAGGCTCGGACGGCTGCATCCTCCGTCAGCCCGGATGCACGGTCGAACGCGTCGCTGGCGGCGGCGGCATCGCCGATGCGCGCGAGAAAGTGCGCGCGAACGGCCCACCAGGCCTGGTAGTCGGCGCTCAGGCGGGGATCGATGGCGTCGAGCGCCCCCAGGCCTTGAGGGACCCCTTGCGCCTCGCTGATGGCGACGGCCCGACCCGTGAATGCGCCGACCGTGGGCGAGACCAACACCAGGCCTTCATAAAGGAGCTGCAGCTCGCTCCACGCCGTGACACCGGTGACGCGCCGTGCGGCGTGCACGGACTGGATCGCAGCCTCCAGCTGATAGCGGCCGAGGGTCAGGTTGCGCCTCGCGTTGGCGAGGGAACGTTCCGCATCGACGAGCAGACGCGCATCCCACAGCGCCGTGTCCTGCCGATCAAGCGGCATGAAACGCCCGGTCGTCGGGTCAATGCGAGCGGGCCGGCGCGCCTCGCAAAACAACATCAGAGATAAAAGCCCATGCGCCTCGGCCGCGTCGGGCGCGCACTGGCAGATCAGGCTTGCGAGCCAGACCGCCTCGTCGGTAAGGCCCGCCGCCTTCCGGTCGCCCGTGGGCAGGCCGTCATAACCGACGGAATAGGCGGCGTAGATCGCGTCGAGCAGATGGGGAAGCCGCTCGGCGAGCGCTTCGCGCCCCAGCATCTCGAAGCCGATTCCAGCCGTCGCAATCTTGTGTTTGGCGCGGCTCAGCCGCTGACCGAGGGTGGCGGGCGAGATGAGGAAGGCTGACGCCATGCGCTTGGCGTCGAGCCCGAGCACCGTTTGGAGGATCAATGGTGTCCGCAGGGCTGGATCGATCGCCGGATGCGCACAGGCGAGCATCAGCGTCAGGCGTTCATCGGGAAGCACGCCCTCCGGCATGGCGGTTCGCTCCTGATCGAGCAGCATGAGATGATCGGCGTGTTTTCGGGCCACCTCACCGCTGCGCCAGGCATCGGTCCACCGCCGCCGGGCCGCCGCCAACAGCCAAGCTTCCGGATGATGGGGCGCTCCGCTCCCAGACCAGGCGTCGAGCGCCGCGATCAGTGCGTCACCAAGCGCGTCCTCGGCATCCTGGATGTTGCCCGTCCGCGCAGCGAGGCGGGCGACCAACCTGCCGTAGGACAGGCGGATCACCCGTTCGAGCGCGCGGGCGGCGTCGCAACTCACCGGTCAGCGTGTGACGATGGGACGGATCTCGACCGCCCCGCTCGATGCGGCGGGATTGCGCGCCGCCCATTCCAGCGCCGTGTCGAGGTCCGGCACGTCGATGATGTAGTAGCCGCCGAATTGCTCCTTCGTGGTGGCATAGGGGCCGTCGTGGAGGTCCCTCGCGCCGTCCCGCACGCGCAGGGTGGTTGCCGTCGAGGCAGGGTGGAGCGCATTGCCGCCGACCATGACGCCAGCCTCCATGAGCGCTTTGGTGTAGCCGCCCCAGGCCGCTCCGTCGGCCGCCGCCCGGACGCTATCGTCGGTCGCGAACTCGCCAGGCGAGACGTAATTGATGATCATGTATTGCATGGCTCTTCTCCGTTGTTCGTTGCTTGCGTGGTGAATCGATAGACGTTCAGCGGGCGACGACCGGCTGCAGCAGCGCCGTCGGCGTCTTGTCAGGCGTGCACATATCGTTGTCGCGGGGGCGCACACCAAAATAAAGGCCCTTTCCGTCCATCGCGAGCAGGTCGTGGTCCTTGCCGCATTCCGCCACCGGACGCCACGCCGCGCAGCCCGTCTTCGAGATGTCCGTCTCGAGATTCAGCGTGAGCTTGCAGTTCGCCATGCCCATCGCCGCGACGATCTGCGGATTGTCGGTGAGCAGCGTCACGTGCTTCCAATCCTCGTCGAAAACGCTTTGATGCGCGCCCGGCACGGCGGGCGACGCCTTGGCGACCTTGTAAGCCCCGCCGGTGCGGAACTGGAACGTCCGCTGCGCCATCTTTGGATCGAGGGCATGCGTGAAAATCAGGCTCCACCGGCCCTTGTCGAAGACGAACTCGCGCTTGCCGTAGCCGCCATACCATTGTTCGACCTCGGAGCTGACAAAAGTTCCCGACAGCGCCTGAAGCTGTTCGGGCGACGCCCAGCCGGTTTGCGCGTCAGCCTGGCCGACCGCAAAAGCGACCGCCCCGGCGGCCGCCAGGTTTCGCAATCTGTTTCGCATCGTTCTTCTCCCGTCTTCAACGGCCCGACGTTCGGGCTTGCAAAACGAAGACGTTCGAGGGGCTGCTCATTTCGACAATCGGCCTGAACGCGGCGCAAAAAAACGGGAAAGCGTCGTGTTCACGCTGGTCCGTTGTGGCGCGAATCCGATGAGCCACGATTGATCAGGTCCCATTCCTCGGATCGCCGCAGGCTGGAGCTTCCGGGCATTTTGACATGCTCCCCAAATTCAGACCGCCGGGCTGGAGGACTTCCGGGTTTCCGGCTCATGGCGGATGTGGTGCGCTAGAGCCATTCATGAGCCATACTGGCGACGTGTTGCCGGTGGGCTGTGAGGGACGTGGTCCAATCCGAGTTTCTGGTTTCTGGAAATTTGGCCAACGAGCATGGTGGACACATAACGGACGATTTGGGCGCGAGCCCGAAGGTGACGGCTGGCTAGCATCTCCGGCACGCTGGTTCCGCTCCTGCCCCCCCCTTAGGGCCGAATGTCAGCTGTCGGTGGTGCAGCAGACAGACCTGAGGTTCCGCGCTACCGGAAGCATCTGGCCGAATTCGGACGGTGGTTCTGGCGTTCAGAACGACTCTCAACGGCGTTGCTGGAACGCTGTGGGCGTCGTCGCCGTGACATGCCGGAAAGCGCTGGAGAAGGCTGCTGTGTTGGCGAAGCCGATGTCCCTCGCCACCTTGGCCGGAGCGTCTCCTTTGGCGAGCTGCTCCATTGCTCGTACGATCCGCGCCCGATGCCGCCAGGCCTTCAAGGTGAGCCCCGTTTCCGCCGGGAAAAGTCGGCTGACCGTTCGAGCGGAGGTCGCCGCGCGGGACGCGAGTTCGCGCAGGGTCATCTTATTGCGGCGGTCCGCGAGAACGAGGTCGGCCACGTGCCGACCGGCGAGGCTTGAGGGGAACGGCAGGAAGGTGGGCGCGGCGGGCATCGCGGTCAGTTCATGCAGCATGAGCCGGACGATCAGTTCGGCCTTGCTCGACTGAGGATCAATCGAAACAGCTTCTTCCAGCAACGAGCGCAGCAACGGCGTGACCCGTAGCGCGAAAGCGCGGTCGAGTGGCGCGCCGATGCCCCATGCGCGAAGGACCTCCGGTCGCCAGTGCACGAGCCAGAGCTCCGCGTCTGTCAACATTTCGATGCGGTGCGCTGCCCCCGGCGGCATCCATGCCGCGAGTTGCGGCGGCACCAGCCAGACGCCATCATACGTATGCACCTGAACCATGCCCGAGGCCGCGAAGGTCAACTGGCCTTCGTCGTGCGCATGGAGCGGCAGACTGTCGTCGCGTCGCTTGGTGGCGCGATGGATGCCGTATTGCAGCCTCATGAGATTGGCCTTTGCGCGATGCACGTTGGCGTCACATCGCCCACTTACTGCGCTAGAAGGCGATCTTCAGCAACGGACCGGTGTTTGTCATGACTGAGAAAATGCAGGCGGTCGTCATCCATGAATACGGCTCCAACGACGTGGTGTCGATCGCAGAGGTCGACCTTCCAGTTCCGGGTGCCGGTGAGGTGCGCATCAGGGTCGGCGCGGCGGGCGTGAACCCGATCGATTGGAAGATCCGCGACGGCGCCGGACAGCGTCTTGGCCTGACGCTGCCGATCCGCATGGGCGGTGAGCTCGTCGGCACGGTCGATGCGTTGGGCCCCGGGGTCGAAGCCTTCAACCGGGGCGACGCCGTGTTCGGCATGGTCCAGAGCGGCGCGTTCGCCGACTTCGCGCTCGCCAAGGCGGCGGATATCGTGCGCGCCCCAACCGATCTCGACGCTGCGCAGGCAGCCGCGTTGCCGCTCGCCGGCACCACCGCCTGGCAAGCGATCTTCGGCAAGGCAGGACTCGCTGCCGGGCAACGCCTTCTCATCACCAACAGCTCGGGCGGCGTCGGGTCGCTGGCGGTTCAATTCGCCAAGGCCGTCGGCGCGCATGTCACGGCCGTGTCGTCGGCACGCAACGAGGATTTCGTCCGCAGCCTCGGAGCCGATGAATTCATCGACTACACAAGCCAACCGTTCGAAGAAGCCGCGCAAGGTATCGACGTAGTGCTCGACACGGTCGGTGGCGAGACGTTCCAGCGCTCATTCCGATGCCTGCGGAGGGGAGGCTTCATGGTCACCGTGGTGGCGTTCCCCGGGGACGAGGCCGAGCGCTATGGCGTCGGCGTGGCGCGATCGTTCACGGTGCCGAGCGCGCACGATCTGACCGCCATTCGCAACCTCGTTGCAGCGGGCAAGGTAAAGCCGCACGTCGACGCCGTCTTCCCGCTCGTCGAGATCAAGCAGGCGCTCGCGCTGTCGGAAGGTGGCCGCGCGCGCGGCAAGATCGTGTTGAGAATGGAGGACTGAAGCACCGATGAATGGATGTCAGCAGGGGTAGCACCCAACGTCCGGTACGGGCGCAGGGCTGCCGCTTCGTATGATCGAGCCAAACGTCTGCAGTCTGGGGGCCACCGGACATGGGAGGTCAGTTTTGTGAGGTTCGGATTGATGGATCAAGCACTTGCGGTCCCATTTTTCACAATGGGTACGGCGCAGGGTGGCATGCCGATGGTTCCACTTCCCTTAGGCCAACTCGGCGCGCAGGTTTGCATTGCCCAGAAACCGCCCCGATTTCTTCAGTTTCAGGTAACTTCATTCGCCGATGATGCACGTGGCCATGTTGCGTATCGGCTGAGGCAACACCCCGTCCTCTGAGTAAATCGGAG
>CAZVMY010000018.1:0-16508 GCA_964628955.1 uncultured Methylocystis sp. | reverse complement strand
ACAAGCAGCGCGGCGACCAGGTCTTCGCCGGCGGCGTCAACGGCTCGTGGCTCGAAGGCTCGAAGCAGTTCAACGAGCAATATACCAGCTCGTACAAGTACGCCGCCTACCGGGCGGGAGTGGGCGTGCCGTCGCGCTGAACGCCGGGGCAGCCGGTCTGGCCGTCCCGCGGCGCAGGGAAAAGTTCGGTCGTCCTGCCGCTGAGGCGGTACCAGACGAGGCCGCCCCACTCGTGCAGCGCCAGCCTCAGGAGCCCCAGCCCGCTCACGGCAGGCTGGGCAAACCAGACGAAGTCGAGATCGTCACCGCGCGTCCGGTAATCGACCGGATAGGCCACAAACTCCCGTCCGACGGCCCGCAACGCCGCCATGGCGCGCGGCATGTGGAAGGCGGATGTGACGAGGACCCAGCAGCCGCCGTCTGCCGTTCCGAGCAGCCGGGACGTCAGAACGGCGTTTTCCCATGTCGTGCGGGAACGGTCTTCCAGCGTCAGACGCTCGGTGGGAAAGCCCAGCGCCGAAAGCAAGATCCGCGCTGCCTCTGCTTCGCTCGGATCGGTCGCGGGTGTTCCCGGCGCATGACCGCCACTGACCACCAGACGCGATCCGGGATGCGCCAGCGCCAGGGCCATCCCCTCGACGGGGCGGGCGCCGCCCGCCTGCAGCGCGGGCCGCCCGCGCGTCGCCGAGATACCGCCGAAGACCACGATGCCGGCCACGCGCTCGCTGGCGGCGAGCTGGTTCGGGAACCGCTCTTCCAGCGGCGCGAGCAGCAGGCGGGGCAGGGGACTGCACGAGAGCAGGAGCAGTCCGCTCGCCAGCAGCAGCGCCCCCGCCTCGACGGCGCCACGCCGACGGACGAACGCGATCGCCGTCGCGACCGTGAGCGCAATCAGCAGCCAGCCGAGGGGATCCAGGAAGAAGGCCATCATGCCACGCGCAACGTCGCGATGGCCCGCAGCCTGGGTGGGCGCGTGATCCGATCCGCAGCCAGGGCCGCGACGAAATCCGCGCAGCTCAGATCGACGAGCGCCATCTCGGCCTCGCCAGCGCCTGGCAACACCGTCCAGACCGCGCCTTCGCCGAGCGGGACGGAGATCGTCCGCGGATCGATCAGAAGCCCCTGGCCGATGGCCTTCGTGATCGCCTCCTTGCGCGTCCAGGCCCGGAGGAAGACCGTCGCCCGATCGGCGGAGTCGGCGGCGTCGAGAACCCTGATCTCGACCGGATCGAGGGCCAGCGGCGCGAGGCGGTCGATGTCGTCGCCTGCTGGCAGGTTCTCGACGTCGACCCCGATCCGATTACCGCGGCCGACGGCGATGAGCGCGGTCCGGGCGGCGTGCGAGACGTTGAACGACAGGTCGCAGGCATGCCGGGACCCCAGATGCGGCTTGCCCGAGCCGTCCACCGCGATCTCGATCGCATGAGCCGGCTCGCCGAGGTAGATGGCGAGAAGGCGGCGAAGGCAGGCGCGGACCCGACGATAGCGTTCGGCGTCCCGCGCCCTGACGAAACGCTCCGCTCTCGCCCGCTCGGCCTCGCTGAGCACGTGCGGCGCGGCCGGCGGAAGATCGTCGATGTCCATCACCCAGACGTCGACGGTGTCACGATCGGGCGCGGTCACGGCGACGTCCGCGCGATCCTGGCCGCATCGCGGCGCGAGACCGTGGCCTGATAGGCCGATCCGACCGGCTGCACGACCGCGTCGTCGGGGACGCGCGGCAGGTCGGGACAGGCATCGGCGCCCAGATGCCGCGCGAAGAAGCCGGTGACATGGTGGTGCAGGACGTCGCGCATGGCGGGCGCCGACAGGACGCGAGGCCGCCACGGCCGCCACTGACGCCAGCGCCCGGCTGCGTAGAGACCATCGGCGAAGTCGCCGTGCCCGACGTTGCTGACGAACAGGATCCGCGCTCCGTTCGCCTCGAGCCGCCGCATGACGACGAGTTCCCGCTCGAACAGCCGCAGCGTCCAGTAGCGCGAGGGCCAGAGCCATTCGGGCATCTGGGCCGTGGTGACCCGCGCAAAAAGCCCCATGAACGGCCGGTCGGCGCCGTCCTCGATCATGGTATCGGCGACCCAGCCGTCGAGATTGACGGCAGCGCGGAACCGCCGGTCGGCGGCGAGAGCGGCGCTGGCGGCCGCGCCACCGAAGGAGAAGCCGAGCACGCCGATCCGCCCCGGATCGACGCGCACGTCGCCCGTGACGATGGCGCCAGCCGTCAGCGCGTCGGCGAGGCGGGACAGCTTCTGCTGCGCCAGAAGCGTCCGGTCGCGACTGAGACCGGGGAAGGCCGCGAAATCCGCGGCGGTCTCGAGGCTGAACGACGCCCGCCGTATCGCTTCCTGGTCAGCCTGCGCATCGGCGCGTGGCGGATCATGAACGATGTCGTCGCTGGCGATCACGACGAAACCGCAGCTCGCCAGCAGCGTGAGCGACCTGTCGTTGTCCGACCGGACACCCAGCCACGACGGCACGTAGAACAGCACGGGCCTGGAGCTGTCTTCTTCTTGTCGCGGCAGAAACAGCCGCAGCGCGATCGGCCCGCCGTCGGGCTGTTCCAGCAGCGTTTCCACCACCGACACCTTGAGTGGCCCCGACACCGGCAGCGCCCTCGAACGGTCAATCGACAGGACGGAAGCCGCGGCGCCGGCCACGACGGCCGTCGCGATGATCGCCACGGCCAAGACGATCCGTCGGAACCTGCCGTGCCGGAACAAGGCTGACCCTCAACCGGATTTCGGCATGTCCCAACGCCCCTCGCGGCGGTCCATCAGCCATTGCATATGCTCGGCGATGACGCTCGCTCCCGGATCGCGGGTCATCTCCAGATGACCTCCGGGAACGTCGTAGACCCGGAAATCGCCAGAGACGAGCCCCTTCCAGCCGAAACCGCGTGCGAACAGCCGGCCGACATGCGCGCCTTCGCTGCGGAAGAAGCAGACGTCGCCGGGATAGACTTCGTAATTGTAGAGGCTCTTGGCGTCCCTGAGGTAGGTCATCAGCCCGTGGTTCATGATGTCGCGTTCGGGCTGCTGAGCCGTATATGACCCGCGGCCGGTGAAAAGCTTCACGATACGGTTGTTGCGGATGAAGCTGTAATGCAGCAGCGCTCCGCCGACGCCGATCTCGCCATCGCGGACCATGCCCACGAGCTTGACCAGCGACTTCGCCGAGTGCCCGAGCAGCTGGACGCGCCGCAGCACCCGATCATGCCATGGCATGGTTTCCACGTAGCCGGGCGCAAGCGTGTCCAGCAGGAAAATGCCGGCCACCTCGCCGCCGGCCAGCCGAACCTGACGCGCGGTCTCGAACGCCACGATCCCCATCATGCAATGACCCATGATGTAGTACGGGCCGTCCGGATCGTATTCGCGCATCGTGCGCGCCGCGTCGGCGGCGATGTCGGGAATGCTGTTGGGGCCGAGCGGCGGAAGTTCCGCCTCGCCGCGCCACTGGATGTCCACGACCGGACGTTCGGTGCCGAAGTGCCGCGCCACCGGATAATAGGCCGACCGGTTGTTGAAGGCGAATACGGGCGGCAGCTGACCCAGCGGCTGAAGCGGAAAGGTCTGGAAATACTCGCGCGTGGCGACGACGGGCAGGTCGAGCCTGTCCGCAGCGGACGGTATCGCGTCCACCGGCCGCGACCTGGCCACGACGGGTGCCGTGGACGTCTTGTCCGTGTGGCTGGCCGGTTCCGGCCTCGTGGCCGCACGCTCCATCGCGCTGCGCCACGCCTCCAGCAGGCCGTCGGTATCCTCGGCCGTGTAGATATCCGCGTTGTACTCGCACGAGATGCGCCAGCCTTCCGCGCGTTCGACCATGAAGAAGTTGAGGTCGTAGAGACTCCCGGGCGTGACCGAGGGGATCGACACGAGTTCCACCCCGCCGACCTTGATCGAGCTCGCCTTGCCGCTGTCGATGTTGGCCGCCTGCAGCGTGACGTTCACGCCGAACGCGAACGGGTGCCCCGGCAGGTTGCCGATGCCGGTCGCCGCGAGAACCTCCTCGAACGGCAGGTCCTTGTGATCGAATGCTTCGGCGACGGTGGCGCGGCACTGCCGCAGGAACTCCGGGAAATCTTCGGCCGAGTCCGGCGTTTCGAGGCGCAGGCAGACGCTGTTGACGACGGGACCCACGAGTTCGTGCAGCAGCGGATCGTCGCGGCAAGCGACCGGCGTAGTCATCGTCACGTCTCGGCGTCCGGCCTTTTCCGCGAGAACCAGCGCGAGACAGGCCGTCGTGGTGGTGAACAGCGTGGTTCCCTCGCGCCGTGCATGCGCCTGCAGCCGGTCGGTCGCGCTGCGCGGCAGCAGGATGGATCGGATGCCGGCGTCTCCGGAATGTCGATCCGGTCGCGGCCGTCCCGGATGCGGCACCTCGAAGAAGGTCACGCCGGCGAGCTGTCGCCGCCAGAATGCCCTGTCCTCGTCCATGGCGGGACTGGCAAGCGCCTCGCGCTGCCAGAGCGCGTAATCGCCGTATGCGAGCTCGATCTCCGGCAGCCGGGCCGCCTTGCCCGATTCCTGCTGGTCGAGCAGGCTCGCCAGTTCCCGCGCGATGATCCCGACCGCCCAGCCGTCGATCACGGCATGGTGGAACGTGAGCAGCACGATCGCTTCCGTCGGCGTGAGCCGCAGCACCGTCGCCCGGAGCAGCGGTGCGACGCCGGGATCGAACGGCCGCCGCGCTTCAAGCGCGGAAATGCGGGCGATCTCGTTCTGCGCCAGGTCCGGCTTCAGCCGCGAAATGTCCACGACCGAGAGCTTGATCTTCGCGGCCGTGACCTCCTGATGAAGGTCGTCGCCGGCTCCGGTCAGGCGTGTGCCCAGGACCTCGTGGCGCTCGACGAGCGCCTGCAACGCCGCCTCGATGGATGCGTCGCGAACGCTGCCGAGCAGCCGCCAGCGCATGGCGACGTTGGCGATCGCACTGTCCGGCACCATGCGCTGCAGGGCCAGGAACCGCTCCTGGATCCGCGTGCACGGGTACTGCGAGGGTGCGTTCGGCGCGGCGATGGATGCCACCGGAGGGTCGGGCTCGAAATGCGAGTTCATGGTCTGGCCTGCCGTTCGCGAGCGCTGCGCTTGAAGGCGCTGAGCGCCGGGCCGCGGGCCCGGGCGGTCTGATCATTGGCCGGTTTGTGGGCAAGCGCCGTCAGTTCGGCGACGCTCGGGTTGGTCATGAGATGTCTTGCCTCGATCGGCAGGTCCTGCTCGTGCAGGCGGGCCACGATCCGGAAGATGTGCAGGCTATGCGCACCCAGATCGAACAGCCGGTCTTCGGAGCGTATCCCCTGCCGGCCGAGCACGTCCTCGAGAATGGCAGAAATCCGGAGCGTTACCGAATCCGTCGCTTCGGCGACCCGCGGCAGGGTGTCGACCACTGCCTTCGGCGCCGCCTCCGGAGCGGCCGTCACGTTCGGGACCAGCGGCGTCAGGCCGAGGATGCGCTTGCGGTCGAGCTTGCCGTTTGCCGTCCGCGGCAGCGCCGCCACCTCGTGCCATTCGGACGCAACCATGAAATGCGGCAGCAGCCTGGCCGCGTGCTGCTTCAGGGCCACGGGATCGACCCAGTGACCCGGCAGCGCGACGTAGAACGCGGCCAGCGCCGCTTCCGCCGTTCCCGCGTTACGCACCGCGACCGCGGCATCCGCGACGCCAGGCGCGCTGCGCAACGTCGACTCGACCTCCTCCAGCTCGATCCTGAACCCGCGCACCTTCACCTGATGATCGCGCCGGCCCAGATGCAGCAGGCTGCCGTCGGGGCGGCGCAGGGCGACGTCGCCGGTGCGGTAGAGCCGGCGCGGCTCAGAGCCCGCCACCGACAGCCTGACGAAAGCCGAGTCCGTCAGGTCGGGCCGGCGGAAATAACCCTTGGCGAGTCCCTCGCCGCCGATGTGCAGTTCGCCGGAGACGCCGACCGGGCAGATGTTTCCGAACGGATCGAGCACGTGCAGCTCGGTGTTGCCGATCGGCCGCCCGATCACGATGGGTGCCGACGGATCGGTGACCCTCGCCTTCGACGACCAGATGGTCGTCTCCGTCGGGCCGTACATGTTCCAGAGGTCGACGCCGGCCTCGCAGAGCGCCCGTGCGAGATCGCGGGGCAGCGGTTCGCCCGTCGAGATCACCCTCGTGCCCGGCTCGGGCTTGAAGCCCGTATCGAGCAGCACACGCCAGAGCGACGGCGTCGCCTGGAGCACCGTGGCGTTGCTGCTGCGCATCAGCCCGGCCAGCGCGAACGGGTCGGCCATCTCGGCCCGGGTGGCGATATGCGTGGATCCGCCGCAGACCAGCGGCAGGAGCAGTTCGGCGAGCGCGATGTCGAACGACACCGTCGTGACCGCGACGATGCTGTCGTCGGCTGCAAATCCGGGCTCGCCGAGCACCGAAGAGACGAGGTTCACCACGGCCCGATGACCGATCTCGACGCCTTTCGGGGCGCCGGTCGAGCCGGACGTGAAGATCACGTGCGCGGTCGGGTCGGCTTCGGCAGGCCGGGAAAGCCGGACGGGCGAGGCCGCGGCTATCGCTTCCGCCTCCTGAGCGATGTCGATCAGGAGCACGCCGGGCGGGACGGCCTCTGCGACGGCGCCGTCGACCGTCAGAACGGCCGCGCAATCCGCCAGATCGAGTGTCTGACGCAGACGGTCCGTCGGATGCGCCGGATCGAGCGGAACATAGGCGTTGCCGGATTTGAGAATGGCCAGCAACGCCACGAGCATGTCGAAGGACCGCGGCACGGCGAGCGCGATCCGCTGGCCCTCGCCCGGCGCGACGGCGCGGATGTGGTTCGCCAGCCGATTGGCGCGCCGCTCGACGTCGGCATACGTCAGGCTCTCGCCCCCGCAGTGGCCGGCGATGCGGTCCGGCGCCTGGTCGACCTGCATCTCGATGAGCTCGTGGACGAGCCTGTCCGCGGGGAACGCTGCGGCGGATGCGTTGAGGTCGTCACGCAGCCAGCGCACGGCGTCGGCGTCGAGCAGCTGCAATTCGCCGACCGGCGTTTCCGGCAGGCGTCCTGCATGGGCGAGCAGCTGCCGGAGATGCCCGATCCAGCGCGAGATCGTCGTGCCGTCGTAGAGGTCGGTCGAATAATCGACCTCGACGACGATGTCGCGCTCGCGCTGGATCATGTTGACGAACAGGTCGAAGTTCACGAACGCCTTGGCGTTTGTCCGGACGTCGACCGCGAGCGGACCGAAATCCGCGCCGGCGCCGAGCCGCTCCAGATTGAACTGGATGTCCGACAGCGGCACCCGGTTCGGCGTGCGCGGCAGATCCAGCTCCCGCACCAGGGTGCCGAAGGTGTAATCCTGGTGATCGAGTGCGTCCGCCAGACGCTTGTCGGCCACGGCGAGATGCGCGGCGAACGGCGCGGCCGGGTCGATCGGCGCGCGGATAGGGAGGAAGTTGACGCAATGCCCGACGAGGTCGCGCCCTTCGACGTCGTCGCCGTCCAGCAGCGACTGCCCGGCCATGGGCACCGTGAGGATTGCCTCGCCTTCGCCGGCGAGGCGCTGGAACGTCGCCTGAACGCCCGCGAACAGCACCGAGAAAAGGGTCACGCCGCGCGACCGTGCGAGAGCCGTCAGGGCCGAAACGAGATCGGCGTCGAGCGTCTCGCGCAGCGTCGTTCCGCTGAAGCTGCGGATTTCGGGACGTGGCCGATCGGAGGGAAGCTCCAGCGGAACGGGAGCTTCGGCGAAAAGTCCGCGCCAGAACTTTGAATTGCGGGCGCCGTCGACCGTCTGCCGGTCGAGAGCATAGCGCCGGAACGGCAGCGGTTCGGCGAGGTCGGGCGCTTCGCCCGAGGTCCGGCTGCGGTAGAGTGCCGCGAGATCGCCGATGATCACGTTCATCGACCAGCCGTCGCAGATGATGTGGTGCGCGGTGAAGACGACCGTCGTCCGGTCGCCCGGCAGCCGGGCGATAAAGGCGCGCACCAGCGGCCCTTCGGCGAGGTCGAAGGGCGTGCGCGCATCCTCGGCGATGAGTTCGGCGAGCCTGTCCGCGGTCGCGGCGGTCTGCGTCAGGTCGGCCACCGGCACGTCGAGTTCGAGCTTCGGCACGATGTGCAAGGCCTGCTCGCCGATCTTCACGCGGGCGCGGAGCGCGTCATGACGCGCAACGACGTCGTCGAGCGCCGCCGCCATCGCGGCAACGTCGATCGGGCCGTCGAACGCGAGGCTGACGGATTCGTTGAAGACCATCGACGCGGCGTCGCCCATCTGGGCGGCCAGGAAGATTTCACGCTGCGGCTCCGTCATCGGAACCACGTCGGGCAGGGGCACGGACGCGTCGGGCACGGAATCGTTCGCCGGGGGCGGCGGAGTGAGACGCGCCTGAACCGTGCCGCCCGCGATGATCTCGCCGGCCTGGAGCGCGTCGAGTGCCTCGCCGAACGCGGTCCTGATCGCCGACACCTCGGCCTCGCCGTGCTCGGTGGTCAGGAAGCACGGGAAGCCTTCCTGGACGTTGATGCCCAGCAGGCGAAGCTGCGGGAACAGCAGGCTCGCGAGCGGACCTTCCCTGGAGGCGTCGAGATAGAACCAGCTCGCGAACTGCTCGGCCCGCAGCGCCGTGCCGCGCCGTGACAGATCGGCGTTGATCGCGCCGACGAGCTCCTTCGTCCGGCCGCCGACGGTCTCGTAGAGCGCCGGCCCGGCCCGGTCGATGTGTTCGAGCACGGCCTTGGCTGCCGCCAGCACCAGCGGGTGCCGCACGAAGGTGCCGGCGAAGAACGTGGGAGCGACCTCCGGCTGGCTGTCGTCGCCGAACTGCCAGTGACCACCGTCGAGCGCGTCCATGAACTCGGTGCGCCCGGCCACGACGCCGATCGGCATGCCGCCGCCCAGCACCTTGCCATAGGTCGCGAGATCGGCCCGGATGTCGAATACGGCCTGCATCCCGCCCGGATGTACGCGGAATCCGGTGACGACCTCGTCGAAGACGAGCGCCGTGCCGCTCTGGGCGGTGATGGCGCGCAGCTCCGCGAGGAACTCGCGCGGCTGCAGGTCGGGATGCCGGCTCTGAACCGGCTCCACGACGACCGCGGCAAGGTCGTCCGCATTGGCGCGGATGAACGCGAGACTCTCGGGAGACGCATTGGGCAGCACCACCATGCTGCCGACGCTCTCGGCCGGGATGCCGGGGGCGATCGGCATGGCGCCGGGCTGCGCCGAACGCGGGCGCCCCTTGACCAGCACCTCGTCGAACTGTCCGTGATACCCGCCGCCGAACACGACGACCCGCTGCCGGCCCGTGACGGCGCGCGCGAGGCGCATGGCGGCCATCACCGCTTCGGACCCGGTGTTGCAGAACGCGATGCGCTCGTTCCCTGTCATGCGCGCAATCATCTCGGCCACTTCGCCGGCCAGCGGCGTCTGCGGACCGATGGCGAAGCCGTCGCGCAGCTGCCGTTCGACCGCCTCGATCACGAAATCGGGCGCATGGCCGAACATCGTCTGACCGTAGCCGTTGACGAGGTCGACGTAGTCGTTGCCGTCGACGTCGGTGATGTAGGCGCCCTTCGAGCGCTGGCAGACGAGCGGATAGACGAGTTCCTTCCAGAGCTGACGGAAGCCGCTGACCGACCGGGGGTCGGCGAGCACCCGGCGGGTCGCCTGCGTCCGCGCCTTCGAGCCGGGCGATTTCGCCGCGTAGCGGCCGACGAGATCGTCGATGAAGCGTCGCTGGCGGTCGGTCAGTTCGACGTCCGATCCGTCGGCGCCGGGCTTGTACATGCGGAAGCGGGACGGCGGTTCGGCTTCGGAGGCCGCGGCCGTATCGGCGGGCATCGGCGCGACGCTTGCGGCGGCCGTCTGGACCGGAGCCGTCGTGGCAGCCGGCATCAGCCCCCCGCCGCCCATTGCGGCCAGCTGTGCGGCGAAGAGGCCCTGCATCGCCGCGATCTGGTCGCGCATGACGGCCTCGAGCGGCGTACCGCCGCTCAACACGACCGAGCCGGGCGCTGCCATCGCGAACGGAGCGGCTGCAACCGCGGGCGTCGGGGCGGCAGCAGCTCCGCCCACCGGTGCCGCGACGGGTGCCGCTGCTGCCGGCCTCGTAGGCAGTTTGTCCGCCGGCGCGTTGGCCTGCATGTGGCCGGCGACGACCTCGACCGTGCCGAGGTCACGCATGAGCTGACGGAAGGTGATCTTGACGCCGAACTGCTTGTTCAGCCGCTGCGCGAACTGGCCGAGAAGCAGGGAGTCGCAGCCGAGTGACACGAAGGTCGCGCCGAAGTGCTCGGGCCCGACCGTCTGCCCGAGAAGATCCTCGAGAATTCCCGCGATCGCCTGCTGCGTTTCCATCGTCAAGTTCCAGCCTTCCGCACCGTTCGTGCTCACTGTTGGCATCATCGTCAGCTGTACGTCAGCCGGTCCCGTCCGGTTCGCGCCCATCTCTGCGACGGGTCGTACCACGGGCTCAGCAGGGTTTGCTTCCGCCGGCCGCTCGATCCAGTGACGCTTCTTCTGGAAGGGATAGGTCGGCAGCGGCACCTGACGCCGTCCGCGCGGCCCGATCCCCACGAGGTCGATCGGCAGCCCGCTCTCCCACAGCCGACCGAGCGCTTCCGCCAGGACGATTTCCGTTTCCTCGCGATCGGCGAACTCGGGCACCGTCTGGACGATCGACCGGCAGCGGGTGCGACCGATGGCCATTTCCGCGAAGGTCGAGAGCGTGCGGCCCGGGCCGATCTCGACGAGAACCAGCTCGCGATCGGGCGCCAGCGACCTATCGAGCGCGGTGGCGAGCCCGGCCGCGAAATCGACACGCGCGCGGCAATGCCGCGCCCAGTACCTGTGCGAGGTCGCCTGCTCGGCGGTCAGCCAGGTCCCGTCGACGCAGGAGACCACGCGGCGGGACGGCGGATTGAGCGTGATGCCCGCGATCGCCTCGACGAGCGGTTCCACGACCGGCTCGATCATCGCCGAATGGAACGCATGCGACGTGTGCAGGCGCCGGCAGGCGACGCCGCGAGCGGAGAGGACGGCTTCGAGCGCCTCGATCGCCGCGAACGGTCCTGCCGCGACCGACAGGGCCGGCGCATTGCTGGCGGCGATCTCGGCGCCTTGCGGCAGGAGCGGCTGCAGCGCATCGGCGCCCATGCGGATGCTCAGCATCGCTCCGGGCGGCTGCCCCTGCATCAGCTTGCCGCGCCACGCGACCAGCGTCAGCGCGTCCTCGTAGGAGATCACGCCCGCGAGACACGCCGCGACCAACTCGCCGAGGCTGTGCCCGATCATGGCGTCGGCCGTGACGCCCAGACGCTCGATCAGCCGCGCCAGCGCGTGTTCGACCAGGAACAGGGCGGGCTGCGCCAGGACCGTCGAACGGATCGGATGCGGTGTGTCGTCGTCGTGCGGCGTGGTGTCCAGCAGGTGCTTGCGAATGTCGCAGCCGAGCAGCGGCTCGAGATGCCGGGCGCCGTCGTCGACGTCCTTCCGGAACCCTTCGTCCGCATCGTAGAGCGCGGCGCACATTCCGGGATATTGCGAGCCCTGACCGGGGAACAGGAAAACGATGGCCGGCGTCGGCTCGGCCCTTGTCGCCGTCGGCCGGAGGCTTCGCAAGCGAGTGGCCGCGTCCTCGACGGTCGTCGCGGCGATCGTGAGCCGCCGGCCGAACGCACGGCGTCCGTCGCGGAGCGTGCGCGCGACGTCCGCCAGGGTGGCGTCCGGCTGATCCGTTGCTAGCCGCTCCAGCGCATCCGCGAGCCGGCCGGGCATGGCGGCCAGTGCCTCGTCGTCCCGCGCCGACAGCGCCAGCACGACCGGACGCACGGGCTCGTCCATGGCGACCGGGAGGGGCGGCGCCTGCTCGAGCGTCAGGTGGACGTTGGTGCCGCCGACGCCGAAGGCGCTGACGCCCGCGCGACGCGGCCCGCCGGCCCGCCGCCACGTCTCGCCATCCCTGGCGATGCGGAAGCCGCGCCGTGCCAGATCGAGCCGGGGGTTCGGCGCGTCGTAATGAATCTGCGGCGGGATCTCGCCGGTGCGCAGGATCATGGCCGTCTTGATCAGCCCGGTGACGCCCGCCGCCGCATCGAGATGGCCGACGTTGGCCTTGGCCGATCCCAGCACGCAGTCGCCCGCCTCGGTGGCCATCTGCTCGAAGGCGCGCGCCAGCCCTTCGATCTCGATAGGATCGCCGAGCGGCGTCGCGGTGCCGTGGCATTCGACGTAGCCGATCGTGGCTGCATCGATCCCCGCCATGGCCAGCGACGCCGCGATGCAGCTCGCTTGTCCGTCGACGCTCGGAGCGGTGAAGCCGACCTTTCCCGCGCCATCGTTGTTGACGCCGAAACCCTTGATGACGGCGTGGATCGTGTCGCCGTCCGCGACGGCGTCGGCGAGCCGCTTCAGGGCGACCACGCCCGCGCCCGATCCGAACACGGTGCCCGCAGCGTTCGCGTCGAACGGCCGGCAGGTGCCGTCCGGCGACACCATGCCGCCGTCCTGATGCAGGTAGCCGCGCCGCTGCGGCAACGTGATCGAGACACCTCCGGCCAGCACCAGATCGCTCTGGAAGAAGGCGAGGCTCTGGCAGGCCTGTGCGACGGCGAGCAGCGAGGTCGAGCAGGCGCTCTGCACCGCGACCGCGGGCCCCCTGAGGTCCAGCTTGTAGCTGACCCGCGTCGCCACGAAGTCGTGCAGCGTCCCGAGCAGTTCCGCATAGGAGCCGACCTGGAACTCCGACGTGAAGCGCTCGACCGAGGCGCGGTCGGGACACACGTGGCGCAGGAAATAGGAGTTCAGCGAACTGCCGGCGAACACGCCGATCAGGCCCTTGAAGCGTTGCGGATCGCATCCGGCATCTTCCAGCGCCTGCCAGGCGCATTCGAGGAAGACGCGCTGCTGCGGGTCGGTGAGGGCAGCCTCGCGCGGCGTCATGCCGAAGAACTCGGCGTCGAACATCTCGACGTCGGTGAGGATCGGCCTCGCCGGAACGTAGTCGGGATCGGCGCGCGTCCTGGCGTCGAACCCGTCCTCCAGCTCGTCGGTCCGGAACCGCGTCACGCCGTGGCGTCCCTCGCGCAGCATCGTCCAGAACGCGCGCGTGTCGGCGGCGCCGGGGAAACGGCCCGACATGCCGACGATCGCAAATCCGGCGAGATCCTCTTCGGTCATCGTCTCAGCCCGTGGTCCGCCGGCGCATGCCCTGCAGCATCTTCTGCTGTTGCGCCGCGCGCGCCTGTGCGGCCATCAGTCCCTCGCGTCCGGTGTCGTCGTTCGGGCGCGCGACGCCGAGCCGCTGCACCAGCCCCGCGATGGTCGGATGGGCGAACATGTCGGTGATCGGAAACGTCCTGCCCAACGCCGCCTCGATCCGTGCATGCGCCTTGACGATCGTGAGCGAGGTCGCGCCCATGTCGAACAGGTTCGCGCCGCGATCGACGGCGTCCGTGCCGAGCAGCTCCTGCCAGACACCGGTGACGATCGCTTCCGGACCCTGCTCCGGGCCCTGGCGGGGCAGGGAGACCGGAACCGCCGGGGCCCGCTCGACGTCGAGCGAGGAGAGGAGCGCGTTGCGGTCCACCTTGCCGTTGGCGTTCAGCGGGAAGTCGTGACGGACGACGAACCGGTGCGGGATCATGAAGGCCGGTAGACGGCCGGCCAGAGCGGCGCGAAGGTCCGCGACGACGGTCGTGTGATCGCTCGCGTGCGGCTTCACGAAAGCCACGATGGTCTTCGCCGGCGGCCGCTTGGCGTCGAGAACCACGATGGCGTCCCGCAAGGCGGCCTGATCGCGCAGGGCGAGCTCGATCTCGTCGAGTTCGATGCGCTTGCCGTCGATCTTGACCTGGCGGTCCCGGCGTCCGCAGAACTCGATCGCGCCGTCCGGTCGCCGCCGCACGACGTCGCCGGTGCGATACAGTTTTGCGCCTGGGATGTCCGAGAACGGGTCCGGCACGAAGCGTTCCGCGGTCAGGTCCGCACGATTGATGTAGCCGAGCGCCACCCCCTGACCGCCGGCGCAGAGCTCACCCTCTTCGCCATCGGCGACCGGCCGGAGCGCCTCGTCGACGATATGCACGCTGGTGCCGGCGATCGGCAGACCGATCGGCAGCGAGCCGCCGCCCCAGCCGTCCCGCGGGACGTCGTAGCAGCAGGTGAACGTGGTGTTCTCGGTCGGCCCGTAGCCGTTGACGATGCGGCAGCGCGGGAGACCGTCGAGCGCCTTCTGCACGTGGGTGGGCGAGAGAACGTCGCCGCCCGCCAGCAGCTGCGTCAGGCCTGCGAGCCGGTCGAGATGGGTCTCGACCATCAGGTGGAAAAGCCCGGCCGTGAGCCAGAGCGTGTTGACGCCCTCGCATTCGAGGGCGTGCCCGATCGCATCGAGCGACGGCATGGCGTCGGCGAACACCGCCACCCGCCCGCCGTTCAGCAGCGGACCCCAGATTTCGAGCGTGCTCGCGTCGAAAGCCGGTGGCGCCAGCGCCAGCATGACCGTCTGCGGACCGAGCGTCACGAAATCCGCGCCGACCACGAGCCTCAGGATGGCGCGGTGCGGGACCACGACGCCCTTGGGCCGCCCGGTGGACCCGGACGTGAACATGACGTAGGCGGGATCGTCCGGTCCGGGAGCGGGGCCGACGGGCTTGGTGTTGCCGTCGGCGCCCAGCGCGATCTCGTCCTCGAGCGTGGCCTGGGGAACGTCCCCGATGTCCGCCATCCTGGCGGCGAGCGCTCGTTCGGCCAGAAGCAGCGCCGGACGGGCGTCCTCGATCATGTCGGCCAGCGCGCGCGGCGGGTTTGCCGGATCGAGCGGCAGATAGGCCGCGCCGCATTTCAAGATGGCGAGCCAGGCGACGACCATGTCGATCGAGCGATGCGTCAGCAGGCCGACGATGGAGCCCGGAACCACGCCTCGCGACCGCAGACGGTGCGCCAGGCGATTGCCGGCGGCCTCGAGGTCGCCATAGCTCAGCGTCCGGCCGGCACACGTCAGGGCCATGGCGGCGGGCGAGCCCGATGCGGCCTGCTCGAAACGGGCCACCACGCTGCTGCCGAAGTCGCGATCGGTCGTCGGACGCCGATCGACGGCCGACGTCATCGGCGGGGTCTTCGCCGAAATGGAGAGGTCGCCGTGTGGCTCAACCGCAGAATGCACAACTCACCCCAGCCAGACGGTCCGCAGCCACGGTTCCCCCGCAGCTCGGTACCTGTAAAGCCAACTTCACCGCTTGCGCGGCGAGTTGGCGTATCCATCTGCCCCCTTCAACCTCGACGTCGAAACTCGGCGGCCAAGCTGATGCTGGCGGAGAGCCCCGGATGCGCTCCGTTCCGTGCGCAATCTGACGCTTTCGGAACGGGGTATGCCGTCTTCCGCATCTTCGGCATGCAGGCCGTGCGCGGTTGCCAGCGATTGCTGTCGAACGGTTGGTATCTGCACAGGATTACGCTGAACGGTCAACAGCCTGGCGCTTCGGACGGTTTAAGGCGGTGCTTCCAACCTGATCCGATTTCTTAAGCGTTTCATAGTGTTAACAATTGGCTCACGGTGTTTACCTTAAGAAACGATCGATCTGTGGTACCCGGAACACAGGGTCGCTGCGTAGCGACCGCCGGCCGGCGCTGCGTCGCGCTCCCTTTGCGGCGACCGGTGTTAACCACGGCGCCACTTCCGGCACGAAATCGGGCGAGCGGAAGAAAGCCAGCGCGCCTGGCCGTCGGCGGAACCAGGACCGTCTCCCGAAGCCGCGGAATATGGAATTCCGGCCGGCCGACCCAGTTGCTATGTCTTGGGCGGGGCTCTTTAGCCTGCCGTGCGGATCACGTGCGACGAGGCGTCGTTCGAGAGGAGTTCAGTCATGCGTCCGCGTGCTTTGGCCAACACCATCCGCTATCTCGTGTCGATCGGCCTGCTCGGCCTGTCAATCGCCGCCGTAGCCGGGCCGGCGGTCGCTCAGACGGAACTTCTCAACGTGTCCTATGACCCGACCCGCGAGCTTTATCGCGAGGTCAATCGCGAGTTCGCCGCCGAATGGCGCCGCACGTCCGGCCAGAGTCTGACCATTCGCCAGTCGCATGGCGGTTCCGGATCGCAGGCCCGCGCCGTGATCGACGGACTGAACGCGGACGTCGTCACCCTGGCTCTCGCCGGCGACATCGACGCGATCGCCAGCCGGACGACGAAGCTGCCGAAGGACTGGCAGTCGCGGTTGCCCCACGCCTCGGCTCCCTACACCTCGACCATCGTCTTCCTGGTCCGCAAGGGGAATCCGAAGGCGATCCGGGACTGGCCGGATCTGGTCAGGCAGGGCGTTTCGGTCGTGACGCCCAATCCCAAGACGTCGGGCGGAGCGCGATGGAACTATCTGGCGGCCTGGGCGTATGCGGAGCGGGCCTACGGCGGTGACACCGGCAAGGTCCGCGAGTTCATGGGCCAGCTGTTGTCCAACGTTCCCGTGCTCGACACCGCCGCGCGCGGCGCCACCACGACCTTCGCCCAGCGCGGCATCGGCGACGTGCTGCTGGCCTGGGAGAACGAGGC
>CAZVMY010000017.1:0-16859 GCA_964628955.1 uncultured Methylocystis sp. | reverse complement strand
TCAGCGACTTCTTCACCATGAAGCCCTGGCCGTCGTAGTAGTTCACGCCGACGAAGTTCAGCCCGAGCGACGTATCGCGCGAGATCGTCCAGGTGGTGTTGCGGGCCAGAAGGTCCACTTCGCCCGACTGCAAGGCCGTGAAGCGGTCCTTGGCCGACAGCGGCACGAACTTGACCTTTGTCGGGTCGTTGAAGATCGCCGAGGCGACGGCGCGGCAGAAGTCGACGTCCATGCCGCTCCAGTTGCCCTGCGCGTCAGGAAGGCCGAAGCCGGCGAGCCCCGTGTTGGAGCCACAGTTCAGGACGCCGCGCTGCTTCACCGCCTCCAGCGTTGCGGGTTTGCCTTGCGCGAAGGCGGACGTTGCCGCGAGTGCGGCAACGAGGCCCAACGCGGCCGACGTGATTGCGGTTTTCATGCGATGAAGTCTCCCATCTTGATCGTTGCCCCGCCTCGACAGCCATCCGGAATGTCCGAGCCGCGGGATCTGACACTGAAGCGTCCCGGCGCCGTCATGACGCCAACCAGGCAAAGCCAAGCATCGACGTCATCAGCAATCCTGATCGAAAGCATCAGTTAACCGCCATCACATGCGAGATTGCGGTGCTGGTCAAGCGTCAAGACCTTGAAACAGCCACGGTTTGGTTGACGGGGCACCGTCGCCATGCACGGATCGCGGCCCGCACACACCTCTCCCAGCCGCCTTCCAGCCAGGTCCCATGCGCAAGCTCTCCCCGTCCGACAAGGAAAATCTCGCCGTTTCCACCCGCCTCGTGGTCTCGGGCCGCAACCCCGACGAATCCTTCGGCTTCGTCAGCACCCCGCCCTATCGCGGCTCGACGGTGCTCTATCCGGACGCGGCAGCCTGTTTCGCCCACCGCAACCGCTACGTTTACGGCCGCCGCGGCAACCCGACCAGCGAGGCGCTGGAGACGTTGTGGAGCGAACTGGAGGGCGCGGCCGGCACCGTCATCTGTCCATCGGGCGCGATGGCCTGCACCGTGGCGCTGCTGTCCTGCCTGAAGGCTGGCGACCATCTCCTCGTGACCGACAGCGTCTATCGTCCGACACGGAACTTCTGCAACGGCCTGCTGACACGCCTGGGGGTCGAGACGACCTATTATGATCCGCTGCTCGGCGCAGAGATCGAGACGCTGTTCCGGCCGAACACCCGCGCCGTCTACACGGAGAGCCCCGGCTCGCAGAGCTTCGAGATTCAGGACATCCCGGCGATCGCTGACGTGGCGCGCCGCCACGACGCGCTCGTTCTCATGGACAACACCTGGGCGACGCCCCTGCTCTTCCGGCCGCTCGATTTCGGCGTCGATCTGTCGATCCAGGCCGCGACCAAGTATCCGTCCGGGCATTCCGACGTGCTGATCGGACTGGTCGCCGCCAGCGAGCGGGCCTGGCCCGCGCTCAAGGCCGCCCACGGCGACCTCGGCGTCTATCTCGGTCCCGACGACGTCTTCCTGACGCTGCGCGGGCTTCGCAGCATGGAACTGCGCCTGCGCGAGCAGGGCAAGGCGGCCCTCGAGGTGGCGCGCTGGCTGGAGCAGCGGCCCGAAGTCCGGGCGGTGCTCCATCCGGCCCTGACTTCTCATCCGGGGCATGCGCTCTGGCAGCGCGACTTCAAGGGTGCGTCCGGCCTGTTCTCGATCATCCTGGAGCCGGTGCCGCAAGCTGCGGTCGAGGCGTTCCTCGACACGCTGCAACTGTTCGGCATGGGATATTCCTGGGGCGGGTTCGAGAGCCTCGCGGTCCCGTTCGACTGCTCCGAATACCGCAGCGCGACGCCCTGGAACCCCGGCGGACCCGGCGTTCGCCTGCAGATCGGGCTGGAAGCGGTCGGCGATCTCCTGAACGACCTCGAACGCGGTCTGGCGGCGTTGCGGGCCGCGGCCTGAGAAAGCGGCCGATCACCAGGCGTCAGGGCGCGAGCCATTCCTGGGACCGCTCGGCGCCACGCCACTGCAACAGGGCGCGGCGATGGCCCTCGAAGGCGAGATAGAGCCATTCGAGCGACTGGACGGTCACGACGACGGCGCAGAAATGCGCCGCTCCGGCATCGGCGTTCCCGGCGTCGGGCAGGGTGAAGCCGCCGGAGGTCGGAATGACGCTGCCCGGCGCCGGGCTCGTCCCGTAACAGATGCGGCTCATCGCGCGGCTTCCGAGCCAGCAGTCCCGGGCGACGCCATCGTCGACGTGCAGGGTCGCCCGCCCTTCGACGCGTATCTGGATCTTCGCGGCCGGATCGTAACCATGGAACGCAATCCGGTCGTCCTGCCGCAGTTCGGCGACCTTCGCCGAGCGGACGTCGGTATGGAACCGAAGCGTGCACGCAGCCGGATCGCAGCCGCGCAGCACCACGGTGCGCAGACGCGGACGCCCGTCCAGCCCCGTCGTGGCGATCGTCGGGTGATGGAACGGCGAGCGCCGATCAGCGACCCCGCGCCCGAGCAACCCCCACGCGGCCGGCCCGATCGCGTCGAGGTCGTCGTAATGCGGGGGCAGCGGCCGCGCCGTCATCCCGGCGGCGCCTCGTGGCGGGCGGCACGACGTTCGCGGGCGATCAGCACCAGGTTGCGGATGTAGATGAAGAAGCTCAGCGACTGACCGAGGATGATGACCGGATCGCGCTGATGCAGGCCATAGGCCAGCACGATCGACGCGCCGCCGATCGAGAAGAACCAGAATGCGAGCGGCACGACGCTACGGCCGGCGCGCTCGCTCGCCAGCCACTGCACGATGAAGCGCATGGCGAACAGCAACTGCCCGGCGATGCCGAGCGCGGCCCACCATGTAAACCGCTCGATGAACACGTCGTGCAGATAGCCGCCGATGCTCTGGGACAGGGTGATCAGCATGGTGGCGTCCCCGCGCCCGGCTCGCGCTCTGTCGTGGACGGCGTCGGCTTGCGGCGCCGGATCAGCCACCACACGCCCGCCAGATCCAGCATGCCGACCCAGAGCCGGTTCCAGATCGAGTACTTCGAGACGCCGTACCGCCGCGGACGATCGACGATGTCCACCAGGACGACGCCGTGGCCATCGCGCCGCACGAGCGCCGGCACGAACCGGTGCAGCGCATCGAAGTATGGAAGGTCGAGGAACACCTCGCGCCGGATGCACTTGAGGCCGCAGCCCGTGTCGCGCGTTCCGTCCCGAAGGACCGCGCCGCGCACGGCGTTGGCTACACGGGACTGTAGGCGCTTGAAGCCGCTGTCCCGGCGGCCGCGGCGCTGCCCGGCGGCGAGGCCGACGGACGGATCGGCATCGAGGGCCGCGACGAGCGCCGGAATGAAGGCGGGGTCGTTCTGACCGTCGGCGTCCAGCGTCGCGACCAGCGGCGCCCGCGCGGCGCGCACCCCGGTGCGGACCGCGACCGACTGGCCGGCGCTGGCGGCGTGGCGGATCGCCCGCAGCCAGGGCCGCGTGGACGCCAGCCGCGCGACCGCGTCCGCCGTGCCGTCGGTCGAGCCGTCGTCGACGTAGATCACCTCGAACGGGGCCATCGGCGCCAGGGCCGCCTCGAGTTCGGCCACCAGCAGCGGCACGTTGTCGGCCTCGTTCAGCGCCGGCACGACGACCGAAAGGCGCAGGGGAGCCGGATCGGTCATCGGTCGCGCGCGTAGACGCCGATGTCGAGCCTGCGGCCGCCGTTGATGTTGAAGCCAGCGACCCGTGTCACGAGCGACGGCTTTTCGGCTATGCCGGCGACCGCCGACACGAACGCCGGCTCGTGCCGTCGCTCGACGAAGGCGATGCGGCAGCCGGGCTGCCCGAAGAATTGCGCCGCTCGCCGTCCGTCGAGACCGAGAACGGTCCGCGTGCCGGTCAAAAACACGAGGCTGGGTTCGTTGTATCCGGCTGTCCCGATCGCCGGCGCCGTGCAGGCCACGCCGTCGGCCGCGGCAGCGAGGCGTTTCGACAGGTTGATCGACTCGAGCCGCGCCATGCCGAACGGATATGTGGCGACATAGACGAGGAAGGCGCTGGCGAGCACCGGCGCGAGGGCGGCTCTCGGCCTTTCGCCGATCAGCGCCGCGGTGCCGGCCATCGCGAAGACGAAGGCGAGGGCCAGCAGCGGAAACGCCACCCACGCCACGCCGCCGTCGAGTTGCCACGACGCGACCGGCACGGCGACGAGTAGCGCCGCCGGCACCAGAAGCAGGAGCAACGCCGCCAGCCGGGCCGAACGCCAGTGAAACGGGATGGCTTCCCGCTCGATCGCCATGACGGCCAGGATCGCCAGCGCCGGATAGAGCGGCAGCACATAATGCGGCAGCTTCGTCGGAACCGCCTCGAAGATCAGCCAGGCCGGGAGGACCCACGCCAGCAGGAACAGCACCGCGTCGTCCTTGCGCTCGCGCCAGGCGAAGCGGAAGGCCAGCGCGACCAGCGGCGCCGCCGGCCAAGCGGTGGCCCAGAACGCCGTCGCGTAGAGCCCCGGCGGACCCCAGTGGTTCTCGACGCCACTGCCGACCTTGGCCAGCATGTCGCGGCCGAGGCTCGCCTCGAAGAAGCCGCCGCCACTCTCGATCGCGATCGCGACGAGCCAGGGCAGCACGATCACGCCCATGATCAGCAGCCCCAGCCCCGGCCGGAGCGCGCCGAGCCAGCGCCAGGAGCGCTCGACGACGACGAGCGCCAGAATGGCGAGCGCGACGATCATCGGCGCGATCGGCCCCTTGACGAGAATGCCGATCGCGAGCGCCAGCCAGAACAGGACCACGGTCGCGAGACGCACGGGCGCCACCGTCCCCGGGCTGACGGTCCGGAACCAGACGCGGGCGAGTGCGCCCATCGCTCCGACGATCATCGCCGTCAGCACGGCATCCGTCTTGGCGAGACGCGCCTCCACGCCGAGCAGGAGCGAGGCCGCCATCAGCGCCGCCGCGATCAGCGCGCCACGGCGCGAAACGAAGGCGAGCGCGGTCCAGTAGGTGAGGAGTACGGTGAGGACGGCGCCAGCCAGCGACGGCAGACGATAGACCGCGATCGTCCGGCGCGCATCGGCGAGACCGGCCTCCTCCGCGACGGCGACCGCGGCCGCCTGCATCCAGTAGATGCCGACCGGCTTCTTGTGGCGCGCCTCGTCCTGGAAGCGGATGTCGACGAAATCGCCGGTCTCCAGCATCTGGCGCGACGCCTGCGCGAAGCGCGGCTCGTCGCGATCCATCGGTTGCAGGGACACGAAGCCCGGCAGGAACATGACCAGCGCGAGGACGGTGAGGAACGCGAGCGCCCGCGCATGAGACGCCGCGAGCCAGACAAGGGCCTCGGTCGAGAGGTCGGCGAGGTCCCGCGTGCGCTCGTAACTGCGGCGCTCGCCGGTCGACGGGTCCGGCCCGTGCCTGTGGGGAATGGCGATCCCGGCAGGGTTCGAACCTGCGACCTCATGCTTAGAAGGCACGTGCTCTATCCAGCTGAGCTACGGGACCGTTGGTCGCAAGGCGCTGACGATGCAACGGATTTCATTCCGGTGAACGCGGGTTCGGCAAAGCCGGACGCGATCGGAATATCACCGATGGCAAACCATGGGAACGCAAAGTTCCGGCCCTGCTCCCAGCCCGATCCGATCAATGCGTCCAGGGCGCACCGCGGGTGAACTTGAAGTTGTCGGAGTAGGATACGGCCTTGCGCTCGACGGGCTTGGGCTCCTCGACACGGTGGGGGATGCCGTTGCGCACCGCGTAGGCCACCGCCTCTTCCTTCGTGTCGAACCAGAGCTTCACCTGGGCGTTCATGTCCGCGCTCGAGGTCCAGCCCATCAGCGGCTCGATGGAGCGCGGGCGCTCCGGCTCGTATTCCAGCAGCCAGCGCCCGGTCTTGGCGGTGCCGGACTGGGTTGCGGTTCGGGCCGGGCTGTAGATTCGTGCAGTCATCGTCGGCCTCGCGGTCCCTCGCCGGAATGGTCGGGGCGGCAGGATTTGAACCTGCGACCCTCTGGTCCCAAACCAGATGCGCTACCAGGCTGCGCTACACCCCGATCCGGCCGAAGGCGCCGAACCAATAGGCATTATCGTCCGGTCCGGCAACAGCCGCGCGGAACAATCGGATCACGTCCGGCTCCCGTGGCCTTCACCTCGGGAAGATGGCGTGCCGGACGCGGTCACCCGGCTTCAGGCCGATGCGCGCCGCCGTTCCCGCGTTGAGTTCGAGTACGGCCCGCACGGGAGCGCCCGAGGATATCGTGCGTTCTGAATGAGGCTCGGTGTTCGCCTCGACACGATGCACCCTCCCGTCGGCACGGATGAAGATCATGTCGAGCGGGATGAAGGTGTTGCGCATCCACATCGTCTGGATCTGCTCGCCGGGGAAATCGAACAGCATCCCCCGATCCGCGGGCATGTGCTGCCGGAACATCAGGCCCTTGGCCCGGTCGGCATCGGTGCGCATCACCTCGATCTGGAAGCGTTGCGGCCCGGCTGCCGTCTCGATCACCAGCGTGTCCAGTCCGGTCGGGACGGCCGCGGGGGCTCTCTCGCTCCGCGCGAGATTGGTCCAGATCGAGATGCCGGAGACCGCGACGAGGGCGAGCGCGAACAGGGCAACGAACCAGCGGCGCGATCTCCCCTCGCCGGCTCCCTGAGACCGCCCGTTTTCGACCGTTCCGCTCATCGGCTTTCTCCGCGGCGACGCCGCAGACGCGTCGCCGTTCAGTGCGACGAGGGCACGTTGCCGTCAACCGGGCGGACTTCAGCGGCCATCAGACCTTTGTCGCTGTCGCCGTATCGGACGAGCACCGTCTCACCAGGCTTGAGCTCGGTGATCCCGGTCCTGCGCAGGGTTTCCATATGCACGAAGATGTCCGGGCTGCCGTTGCCGAGGCTGAGGAAGCCGAACCCGCGCAGCCGGTTGAACCATTTGACGATGGCGCGTTCGAGGCCGCTCTTGGGCGTCACGCTGGCATGGGTGCGCGGCGCCGGCATCTGCGAGGGATGGAGAGCGGTCGAGTTGTCGACCGAGAGCACGCGGAAGGCCTGGTAGCCGCGCGGCCGTTCGATGACCTCACAGACGATCCGCGCGCCTTCCTGAACTGCCAGGAAGCCATCACGGCGCAGGCATGTGACGTGAAGCAGGATATCCGGCAGGCCGTTGTCGGCCACGACGAACCCGTAACCCTTGGCGGCGTCGAACCACTTGACCGTGCCGGACACCTCGATCAGGTCGAGCGGCTGGTCGACGACGGCGGCGGAATTGCGATCGGGCTGCATGGCGTTTGTGACGATCCCGCCGTGCTGCGGGAGCCCGGTCATCGCGTCGTTTTCTCCAGCCATCGATACTGCCCTCGGCCGTCGGCACCGCCGGCGATTCACTATCGTTAACCATAGCATCGGGGCCGAATCCGAAAAGCCCCAATCGGCCTATGCACAGGATTACACCGCGGTCGCGGCCGCCAGCACGGTGCCGATGTCGGCTTGAATGACGAGGTTCGCTTCGGCATCGAGCGGCGTCGGCTCGCCATTGAGGATCACCAGCACGGCGCCGTTCTCGCGCGCGGCGGCAGGCAGCGCGGCGGCCGGATAGACGACGAGCGACGAGCCGATCGCGAGGAACAGATCGGCGGCCAGCGTCAGGGCGGTCGCGCGCGCGAACTCCGGTGCGGGCATCGCCTGGCCGAACGAGATCGTGGCCGATTTCAGCAGGCCGCCGCAGGCCGTGCAGTGCGGGGCCGTGCCGGTGGCCTCGTAAACCGTGCGGACGAAGACCAGTTCGTGACGCCGCCGGCAGTCGAGGCAGGCGGCATAGGTGCCGTTGCCGTGCAGTTCGACGATCCGGTCGGCCGGTAGGCCGCTGTCCTGGTGCAGATTGTCGATGTTCTGCGTGATCACGCCGGTGAGCCGTCCGGCAGCGGCGAGCTCTGCGAGCACCCTATGGCCGCGGCCCGGGCGGGCGCCGACGAAGGTATCGTCCATCGCGAACTTCCGGCGCCAGGCTTCCCGCCGGGCCGCGGCGCTCTCGACGAAAGCGTCGAACGGGATCGGCCGGTTCTTCGTCCACGGGCTGCCCGGAGACCGGAAGTCGGGCACGCCGCATTCCGTCGAGATGCCCGCGCCGGTGAAGGCAACGGCGGAACGCGACGCCCCGAGCAGCGCGCCGAGGAGTTCCGCACCCTCCCCGGGGTCCGTGGTCAGGTATCGCTCCGCCAGACGTGTATCCATTGCACGATCCTCGGGCCGGAGATTTTTGCCAGATGCCCGCGGCCGACCTTAAGGTGAACCCCCTCACCTGCGGAACCCATCCCGATGCAAATCCATCAGCTCTCCGCGCACGACCTCGCCAAGGCCTATGCGGACCGGCGCCTGTCGCCCGTGGACGTGCTCGGCGACGCACTGGGTCGCCTCGACCGGTTCGAGCCGGCCATCAACGCGTTCACGCTGGTCGATCGCGAAGGCGCTCTCGCAGCAGCCCGCGCATCGGAGGCGCGCTGGCTGGCGGGCGGGCCGCTTGGGCCGGCCGATGGCCTGATCGCGACCGTGAAGTCGAACGTCGCGACGCAGGGCTGGCCGCTGCGCCGCGGCTCGACGACGATTCCGGCCGACCCCTCGACGATCGATTCTCCCGCCTCGGCGCGATTGCGCGAGGCGGGCTGCGTGCTTCTGGGCCAGACCACCATGCCGGAGTTCGGCTGGAAGGGCGTGACGCATTGTGCGCTCACCGGCGTGACGCGAAACCCGTGGAATCTCGACACGACGCCCGGCGGCTCGTCGGGCGGAGCGGTCGCGGCGGCTGCACTCGGCATCGGCAGCCTGCACGTCGGGACCGACGGCGCAGGCTCCATCCGCATCCCGTGCTCGTTCACGGGGCTGCCCGGCATCAAGCCGAGCGTCGGCCGGGTGCCGGCCTTTCCGGCCTCGCCGTTCGGGCAGATCGCCCATGTCGGCCCGATCGCGCGGTCCGTGGCGGACGTCGCTCTCCTGCTGACGCTGCTCGCGCAGCCCGACGCGCGCGACCCGGGCGCGGCCGCCGCGCCGATGGCCGACGTCGGACCGGACCTCGGCAGAGGCGTCGCCGGCCTGCGCCTCGCGTGGAGCCCGCGCCTCGGCTACGTCGACGGGCTCAACCCGGAGGTCGAGGCCGCGACACACCGCGCGGCGCTGGCACTGGGCGAGGCAGGAGCCACGGTCGAGGCGGTCGATCCCGGCTTCAGCTTCGATGCCGCCTTCGGCCCCCTTTCCGTTCTGTGGAACGCCGGCTGCGCGGCGATTCTGGACGCGATCGCGTCCGATGCGCGCGATCGGGTCGATCCCGGGTTTCGCACCTGCGCGGCGGCGGGCGCCGGGCTCTCGGCCGTCGACGTTCTGAAGGCGCTGGCCGGCCGGGCGGCGCTCTACGAGCACATGCGACGCTTCCACGAACGGTTCGATGCCCTGCTGACGCCGACGATGCCGATCCCGGCGCTCGAAGCCGGGCGGGACACGCCGGCCGATGGACGGTTCGGTGCCGACTGGATCAACTGGTCGCCCTACACCTATCCCTTCAACCTGACCGGCCAGCCGGCAGCCTCGGTTCCGGTCGGCCTGACGGGCGGCGGGCTGCCGATCGGGCTCCAGATCGTCGGGCCGCCGCAGCGCGACGGGCTGGTGCTCCGCATTGCGCAGGCGGTCGAAGCCGCGTTCCCGCCGCTGCGGATCGACGAGCCGCGCCGCTCAGCCGCCGCCGCGTAGCCGGGCGCGAAGTTCGGCGAGGGCACCGCGCAGCGGCTGGAAAACGAAGCGGACCCGATGGGCGCCGGCCGGGACGCGCACGGCCCGGAACAGCACGTTCGCGCGCAGCAGTTCGGCGGGCCGGCCGTCGACGGTGACGCGCCACCACGGATGCCACGTGTCGTTGAGCACGACGAAGCCGCCCCGCTCCGACTCGACGTCGATCTCGACGAGCGTGTTGGCATAGCTGGTGATCGCGACCGAGCCTGTGCCCTGACCCGGCGACGCGACGTCGTGGTCGAGCAGCACCGTCGAGCGGAAGTCGGTGACCGGCCAGACGCCGTCCCGAAGGATGGCGGCGAAATCGGCGCGCTGCGAGGCCGGAACGAACAGGACGCGCGGCAGCGCAGCCGGATTTTCGTAGACGAACGCGTCGGCGGTGCGCACCAGCAGCGGCAGCGGAGCGCGTTCCAGCATGCGATCGACCTGTTCGAGCGGCACCCGTGACGCGATCAGCCGCAGCCCGAGCAGATCGGCCAGCGGCGAGCGATACGACGGGAACAAGGGCGAGAACCGTCGCTGATCCGGAAGCGCGATGTGGTCCTCCGCGCCGGTTGCATCGCTGTAGAGCTTCAGGCGCAAGGGGTTATAGCCGAGCGTATGGTCGAAGCCGTGGACCAGCCCGGCATTCGGCCAGTGAAAATCGATGCCGACGAGTTCCACCCGGTCGCGCCGGTCGGGAGCCGAGCGTTCGGCGAGCGCACGCTTGATCACGGCGACCGTGGCGTTGGCGGTGTCAGGCCGCAGCGCGTCGTAGGTCTCGGGCGGCAGGGCCGTCGACTCGTTGGGGCCGTTGTTCCAGCCGAGATCGCCCGTCATGAAAGCCGCCACGAGCAGGACGAGAACGACCGGCCGCCGGCGCAGATCGGTCACCACACCGAGCAGGAGGACGGCGGACACCAGGATCAGCGCGGCGGCCGCGATCGCGGAGGCGGCCTGCCCCAGACGCCCGACCGACGAGGCCAGCCAGATGCCGGCGCCGAAGGCCGCGACGAGGCACGCAAACAACACGAGCCAGCCGATCCGCGACACGGGAGGGAGATCGCCGGCAATCCGCCGGTGCACCGCATAGCCCGCCAGCAAGGCCAGGACCGCGCAGAGCGGAAACAACGCGTCGGCTGGACGCCGCCAGAGATCGACGCCGGGGACGACGGCGAAGATGGCCGCGAACGCGGGCGTGTAGCGGCCGAGGACGTAGAGCAGCAACGCGGCCGCCGCCACGACGAGCCAGCGGATCTCGCGAGCCCTGAAGGCGCCCTGGACCAGGCCGGTGACGAGGATCGCTGCCAGCGGCAGGGCCCCGAAATAGGCCGTCGCCATGTTGCGGGCGAGGTAGAGGTCGGTCGGACCCCAATCGGGACTGGGAGGCCCCCAATAGTCGATCAGAGGCCTCGCGACGCCGTAGAGATGCGGGATCACGAACGTCAGCAGCGACGCGGGATGGAGCGAGCCGCGCTCGGCCCCTGCCAGATCGATCGCCGACCGGTTGGAACTCTCCGACAGCAGCATCGTAAACAGGAGCGGCACCGCGACGGTGAGCGCGCCACCGACAGTGCCGGCCGCAAGCGGCCGGATCAGGGCGAAGGCTCCGGTCGGCCGCCAACCCATGCCGACGATATGGGCCAGGACCCTGCCGGCCAGCAGAAGGACACCCAGAAACGCGACCTGGTCCCGTCCGAGCACCATGAACCCTGCGAAGATGCCGGCCAGCAGGCCGGACCCTGTCGAGCCGCGCGCCAGCGCCCGGTCGAGGAAAAGCAACGCGACCGGCCACCATGCGAGGCTCAGGACCTGGCCGGTATGCTGGATCCGCCAGGCGGCCACGCCGCCGAACATGAAGCCCAGCGCCGCCACGACCGCGCCGGCACGATGCCAGCCGCGATCCCGGAAGAGGGCGAGAATGGCGATGCCGCCGAGCAGCAGGGCCCCGAACGCAACACCGTCGATGGCGGCGAAACTGGGCCGCGCGACCAGTGCCGCCAGCAGCAGATAAGGCGGCGAGAAGATCAGGGATTGCGGATCCGCGATCTGCGGATGGCCGCCGAAGACATTCGGTGTCCAGGCGGGCGACTGCCCGCCATGCAGGGCGTTGGCGAGAAACTGGAGCTGGGGCTGGAAATGCGCCTTGGCATCCCAGGGTACCGTCACGCTCCCCGAGAGCCAGGGCCACGCCAGCACGAGCCATGCCGCCATGACGACGAGCGCGACCGGCCAGAGGGACCATCGTCCGGCCGTGATGGGCCGGGCAGCGCCGGTCATGAGGTCGGCCGGCGCGAGGCGCGTCGCTGCGCGCTCAGTCGGCCGGGGCGCGAGCCGCGAGCGCGTCGAAGTCGATGTAATGGCCTGCGCGATCGCGCTTCGAGGCGAGATAGCGGACGTTGTCCGGATTGGGCCGGCCGAGCACGCGCTGCTCGGACACGACCTCGAGGCCGGCGGCCTGCAACGAGGCGATCTTCTCCGGATTGTTGGTCAGCAGCGACACCTTGGTCGCACCGAGCTGAGTCAGCATCTCGGCGGCGAAGTCGAAACGGCGCTGGTCCTGGTCGAAGCCGAGCACCTCGTCCGCGTCGTAGGTGTCCCAGCCCTGCGACTGGAGCTTGTAGGCCCGCATCTTGTTCGCGATGCCGTTGCCGCGCCCCTCCTGGTCCAGATAGAGCAGGATGCCGCCAGCGTTCTCGGCCATGAAACGGACCGTATCGCGCAGCTGGTCGCCGCAGTCGCACTTGAGGCTGCCGAACAGATCGCCGGTGAGGCAGGCCGAATGCAGCCGCACCGCGACGGGCTCGTCGAGATTGGGCTTGCCGACGACGATGGCGACCTGGTCGCGCATCCCCTCGCCGCCCCGGAACACCACGAACTCGGTGTGCGGCGCGCCTTCGAGAGGCACTGGCGCCCGGCCGACGATGCGCATGGCACGAACCTGCGCCGCGCGGTAACCGGTGATGGCGGCGGCCGGAACCACGAGAACCTGTTCGGGAAGGAGCGCCGAAGCGTCTACCGGAACCACGATCACCGCAGGAATGGTCAGCGAAAGGCGCGCGAGCTCCAGCGCCACGGGGTCGAGCCCTGCGAGAGGCGCCACCGGCGCGTCGACCTTCGCCTGAACCTTGAGAGCCAACGTCTCGATCCGCGACATGTCGATCGTCGGCAGCGCGATCGTGCCCGGCAGGGTCCGGTCGGTCCCGAGCCGGCGAAGCCGCGCTGCCGGCAGAACCAGATGCGCACGACCCGACGCGATCAGTTCGAGCTCGGCCGCCACCTGCGGCTCGAGAGACTCGATGCCCGCAACGAGCACGGCCTCGCCGTCGTCTCCCCGCACGAGCACGGGAAGACCGGTCCGGAAGTCGGCTATTGCGCGCTCGACGAGAATGTTCTCGACGGACTGACGCGATCCGAGGAGGTCACGGGAGAGTTTCATAAAGGCCCTCTTGTCGGGCAGACGCCCAGGCACGACAACCACACACAGGATCGAGGAATAAGCGTTTGAAGCTGCGACGAGAGAGAACCGTTCCGTCGCCGTGGCCTTCTTGCGTCCAAAGACATGAACAGCAGATGACTTTCCCCCGACGCCGATATCCCCTACCCTCCTTCACCAACGGCATCAATGACATATCCCACATCTGAGGCGTTGCGCGACAGCGTTTCGATCGGCGCGGCATGGCCCGAACGAAACTTCGTGATCGCGCAGCTCGGGCAGTCGCTCGACGGGCGCATCGCGACGCGGTCGGGGGACTCGCGGTGGATCAACGGCGACGCCGCGCTGGACCATCTCCATGCCCTCAGGGCGCGGGTGGACGCCGTCGTCGTGGGTGTCGGAACCGTGATCGCCGACGATCCTCAACTCAACGTGCGCCGGGTTGCGGGGCGTCATCCCGCCCGCGTAGTCATCGACCCTGGCGGCCGCTGCCCCGCCACGGCCAAATGCCTGGCGGCCGATGGCGTGCGGCGGGTGCTCATTGGCGCCGCCGATGCCGGCGCGGCTGAGGACGGAGGTTCGGATGAGATCTCGCGACCCGGCAATTCGGGTATCGAACGGGTTGCCCTGGCCCGGGCCGCCGACGGCCGCATCCCGCCCGCTCACATCGTCGCGGCGCTGGCGGAGCTCGGGTTCGGCCGCGTGCTGATCGAGGGAGGAGCGGCGACGATCTCGCATTTCCTGGATGCCGACTGCATCGACAGGCTGCACCTGCTCGTCGGCCGGGTCATCATCGGCTCCGGCAAGATGGGGCTTGAGCTCGCGCCGATCGACCGGCTCGCCAGCGCGCGGCGGCCGAAGGTCACGGCAGCCGTGCTTGCCGACGGCGATGTCTTGTTCGATTGTGACTTCCGTGCCGGTACCAACGAGGACTTGTTCCATGGCTGACATGACGACTCCCGCCCGCTTCTACAGCGCTGTCGCGCGGCAATTTCACTGGTGGACCGTTGCCTTCGTCCTGGTGATGATTCCGACCGGTCTCTGGATGGCGGCACGCGCAGAGGCCAATCTGTTCGACGACTTCACGAACCGGCTCTACGACATTCACAAGCTTACGGGATTCCTGCTGCTATGGCTGGTGTTGAGCCGGCTGATCTATAGGCTCGCCAAGGGTGCGCCGCCATCGGAGCCGACGTTGACGGCGGTCCAGAAGGGCTTGTCGCACGCCGTGCACTGGCTGCTTTATGGGCTGCTGATCGTGGTGCCGTTGCTCGGCTGGCTCGGCGTCTCGCTCTATCCGGCGCTCGGTATCGGCGGATTGTTCTCGCTGCCGGCGCTGACCTCGCCGGACCAGGCAGCGTCCGAGCGCGTCCTGAGCCTGCACAAGACGCTGGCGCTCGTCACGATCGGGCTCATCGCTGTGCATCTGGCAGCGGCTCTCTTCCACCGCTTCGTGGTCAAGGACGGCGTCTTCCAGCGCATGTGGCCGGGCCGTTGAGGCGGCACCGGATCAATTCTGCGGCACCGCCAGCATGTCCTCGTGGCCAACGACCGTGACGCCGCCATTCGGCTTCCGGACCGCCAGCCAATCGTCGATCAGGGCCGGATCGACCGCGCCGGTCTCCCGGACGGCCGCTGCCCAGCCAGCGTCGAGATCGCCGCGAAGCCGCTCGAACCGACCATCCAGCACCCAGGGACTGCTGCCCCGCAGCACGCGGTAGCCATGGGCGCGGAAGGCTGCGGCAAGCCTGTCGGTTGCGACGGGTCCCGCGGCGGGTCCGAAGCCCTTGTCACCGCCCTGGTGATCGTTGAAGGCCCGGCGCATCGCCTCGTCGGCGGCGTGGGCCGGCGACCAGGACGCCAGCCCGTCGTAGGTGAGCACGGTGTGGAACGCCTGCCGGCTGCCCGCGACCGCCGCCGCCAGCCGTTCGATCGCCGCCGGCGACACCAGGTCGAACAGCGCTGCGGCCGTGACGAGATCGGCCCCGGCCAGCACCGGTTCGAGCGCGCCGGCAGCGAGGTCCGCCTGCCGGAACGTCACTTCGAGCCGCCGCGCTTCAACCTCGAGCACGAGCCGGTCGCCGTCGGGCTGCACGGCATCTGCCCATCGATCCAGCCGCTCACGCGCGGCCGCCAGCAGAACCGGATCGTAATCCACCAGTCGCCAGTGCTGCCGGCCGGGCAATGCCTTGAACGTACCGCGCAGGTTGGAGCCGGCACCGCACCCGAGGTCCACGACCCGGATCTGGTCGCGGCCGGCGAAATGGCGACCGAGCGCCGCGGCGACATCGGGATTGAGCGCGGCGTGGTCGGCGGGTTCCCGCAGCGCCAGCCAGTCCGGGCTGAAGCTCATCGTCAGGCCGCGTGGCGATGCGCGGCGACGCGCGAAAGACATCCTGCAACGATGCGCGCCGTCTCGTCCCACGACGGCAGGGACTGGCCGCAGGCCCATGCCGCATCGGCGGCAGCGCGGCGCAGGCCAGCGTCGGCGATCAGCGGTCTGAGCGCCGCGGCGAACGCGGCCGGATCGCCGGGCGGAACGGTGCGCGCGGCCTCTGGCGGCAGACCGGCCGCCGCCGGCACGCCGCTCGTCGTCACCACGGGCAGGCCCCGCGCCAGCGCCTCGGCGAGCACCATGCCGTAGCCCTCATAGAGCGAGGGCATCACGAAGACGTCCGTCGCGCCATATGCTTCCCCGAGCGCATCGTAATCGAGGCTTCCGACCAGCCTGATGCGGTCCGACAGTCCCGCGGCATCGATCGTCGCGGACAGGGCTGCCACGCTGGCCGAGGCCCGGTCGAGACTTCCGGCGATGGTGAGCGTCCAGGGAAGGTCGGCGAGCAGGCGCAGCGCCTCCACCAGATGCACGAAGCCCTTCCGCTCGGAAACGGCGCCGACCGCCAGCAGCGCCGGCGCGCCGGCGCTCCCGATCGCGCGCGGGGCGCGCTCCGTCCCCGGGTCCGCGACGGTGATGCGTGCGGCGGGGACGGCGAAATCCGTTTCGAGGATCGCGGCGGTCTGCGCGCTCGTCACGACGACGTGCCGGACCGCCGACAGCACCTCGCGCTCGTTCTCGATCAGCCGCGCCGCAAGACCCGGCGACAGCCCGGCTTCGAGCCCGAGCGGATGATGGACCAGCGCGACGACGTGCGACCGGAGCGCGCGCACGCCATCTGCCGGCAGGGCGCCCAGCGCCAGGCCGTCGACCAGCAGCGTCGCGTTTTCGGCAACGCCGCCGAGCCGTTCGAACGTCGCCGCGACGTCGGTCTCGAACGGGAACGGGAAGGTCGCCGGCAGCTCGAGATGCCGGATCGCCACCCCGTGATCCGGCAGCCGGGCGAGCAGCGCGCGGTCGTAGCCGTAGCCTCCGGTCGGCGTTTCGAGCTTGCCGGGGATGGCGAACACCACCTCAGGCATAGGGAGCGGCCTCGTAGCTGGCGCGGGCGAGGTCGGTCTCGTGCAGGGTGACGCGGATCTTCGCGAGGCCCGCGGCATCGCTGCCGAGAGCGCCCGCGCGCGCCGCCGCCGCCATGGCGTCGAAGACGTACTTGCAGAGGAATTCGGTCGTGGTCAGCACGCCCTCGAACTGAGGGAGCGTGTCGAGGTTCTGGTAGGCCAGCGGCTTCAGGGTCCGGTTGAGAACGTCGAGCGCGGCGCCGATGTCCGCGACCACGTTCTCGCGCGTCAAGGTCGGGCGATAGAAGGCCACGTCCACCACGAAGGTCGCACCGTGCA
>CAZVMY010000016.1:0-17333 GCA_964628955.1 uncultured Methylocystis sp. | reverse complement strand
GTGGTCGCGACCTACCAGTCCGTTTCCGGCGCCGGCAAGGACGGGATGGACGAGCTCTTCGAGCAGACCCGCGCGATCTTCGCAGCCGGCGAACCGAAGACGAAGAAGTTCCAGAAGCGCATTGCCTTCAACGTCATCCCGCAGATCGACGCCTTCATGGAGGACGGGTCGACCAAGGAAGAGTGGAAGATGATGGTCGAGACCAAGAAGATCCTCGACCCGAAGATCAAGCTCACGGCAACCTGCGTCCGGGTGCCTGTCTTCGTCGGCCACTCGGAAGCGGTCAACGTCGAGTTCGAGCGGCCGGTGACGGCCGAGGAGGCGCGGACCGTGCTGCGCTCCGCGCCGGGCTGCCTCGTGATCGACAAGCGCGAAGCCGGTGGATACATCACGCCGCATGAGGCGGCCGGAGAGGACGCGACCTACATCAGCCGAATCCGCGAGGACGCGACGCTCGACAACGGGTTGTCGTTCTGGTGCGTCTCCGACAACCTGCGCAAGGGCGCCGCCCTCAACGCGGTTCAGATCGCCGAGGTGCTGGTGAATCGCGGCCTGCTGCGGCAGAAGAAGGCCGCCTGAGGCCGCCGGCCATGGTCCGGCTCCGGAAGGCCGAGCCGGAAGACGCGACCGGCATCGCCGACGTCCTTTCGGCCTCGTTCGGACTACTCGCGCCGATCGTCCCCGTCCGGCACTCGCCCGACGAGGACCGCCTCTTCGTCACGACCAAGCTCCTGCCGCGCTGCGACGTGATCGTCGCCGAGGACGAGGGCACGATCATCGGCTACCTGGCGCTGAGCGGCCAGGACATTCTCCATCTCTACGTCCGGCCCGGCCATCTGCGCCGGGGCGTCGGACGGCGGCTCCTCGACGAGGCGCGCCGGGCAGACGTGCCGGCGCTCGAATTGTGGTGTTTTCAGGAGAACCGCGCCGCGCGTGCGTTCTACGAGGCCAGCGGGTTTGTGGCCGTCGGGTTCACCGATGGGGCCCGCACCGACGAAAAGGTCGCCGACGTACGTTACCGCTGGGATCGCAAGGCCCCGCCCGAAGCCCTAGTTCAGGCCGCAAGCACGTCCTCGTAGATTTCCGCCATCGGCAGCGCGGCGCCGACGGCCGGCAGGTCGACGACGGCATCGAGCCCGACGAGGCGCGTCGCGGTCCATGGCCCAGAGAACTGCCGCGACCAGTGGTTCACCAGGGTCTCGTCCTGCGAGACGAGCAGGATGTGCCGGAGGCTGGGGACCGATTGGTAGTCCCTCAGCTTGTGCGTCCGATCGTACCAGCCGGTGCTCACCGACAGCACCTCGACCACCACGGAGGGGTCCTCGGCATAAAGCGCCTCGAGATCGACCGGGCGGCTGCAGGTAACCGAGGCGTCGGGATAGCGCAGGTTGCCGTTCGGGATCAGAATCTTGAAGTCGGGACCGTTCCGCAGGCACGGACCGCCGCGCAACCTCGGCCGAAGAGCCGCAACGACGTTGGCGGCAATCAGCCCATGCGCCCGCGTGCCACCGGACATCATGCGCGCGAAGCCGTGGACGAGTTCGTATTTCAGTTCCTGGTCGCGCTCCCATGCGAGGAACGTCTCGAGGTCCATCGGTTCGACCTGCAGGGCGCCCATCGGATGATCTCCTCCCACGGCGAGTCTCGCAGATCGCGGCGCGCCGTGGAAACCGCCCTCACCAGGCGCGGATCAGGTTTCGCGCCGCCCCCGGCGGCACGTCAGCCAGCGGCGCGAACCGGCCGGTCGACTCGTCCATGATCGAGAGCTGACCGGTCGCCACGCCGAACAGCGCACCGTGCAGCGACAACCGCCCTTTCTTCTCCAGAATCTCGACGCACGGAAACGTGCGCAGGTTGGCGATGCTGTTGCGGATCGAGGCCAGCGCCAGCCGCTCGGCATAGGCGGGGAGGTCCTCCCCGGTGTCGCGGGGCGTGGACGTCGCCGCCGGCTCGACGAGCGTCATCCACTTGCCGATGAAGTCGCCCGGCGACAGCGCCGTGGAGTCCGGGTCGGCGAAGGCCCGGATGCCGCCGCAGCGCGCATGGCCCAGCACCACGAGGTGCTTGACCTTCAGCGCCTGCACCGCGAATTCGAGCGCTGCCGAGGTCCCGTGATAATCGCCATCCGGCGCATATGGCGGAACGAGATTGGCCACGTTCCGTACCACGAACAGCTCGCCAGGTCCTGCGTCGAAGATGACCTCCGGCGAGACCCGGCTGTCGCAGCAGCCGATCACCATGATGTCGGGCGTCTGCGCCTCCGCTTGCTGGCGGAAGCGGTCCCGCTCGCGCGGGAAGCGGTCGTCGAGGAAGGCCCCGTAGCCCTCGATCAGCCTTTGCGGAAACGCATGTGCCGGCATCGCCACCCTCCTCTTCAGCGGGTCACTTCGGACAGGGCCGGCAAGTCGACGTTGGCGCCGCACAGGAGGACGCCCACCCGTTCGTCGGGCGCCGGTCGGTACGAACCGGCCAGCAGCGCCGCGAGCGCCGCGGCGCCGCCGGCTTCCGAGGCAATGCGAAACTCGGACCAGAGCCGGCGCTGCGCCTCGCGGATCGCCGTATCCGGCACCACGACGACACGATCGACAAACGCGCGGCAAATCGCGAAGACCGCCTCCCCGGTGCGGCGGGCACCCAGCGAATCCGCGGCGATGCTGTCCACCTCGACCTCGACAGGCCGGCCGGCCGCCAGCGCTGCTGCCAGCGCGCAGGAGTGCTCCGGTTCCACCGCGACGACCCTGACGCGCCCCGCGAACCAGGCCGCGACCCCGGCGACCAGCCCGCCACCGCCGCAGGCGACGAGCACCGTATCGAGCCTTCCCGCCTGCTCCTCCCATTCGAGCGCCACGGTGCCCTGACCGGCGATCGTCTCCGCCGCGTCGAAAGGATGGACCTTCATCGCGCCACTGGTCGCGGCATGCCGGTCGCACGCGGCCTGGGCGTCGTCATACTGGCGACCGCCGATCACCACCTCGGCGCCAAACTCGCGAATCTTGGCGACCTTGGCCGCGGGTGAGATCTCCGGCACGAAGATCGTCGCCCGATGTCCGAGCGCTCTTGCCGCATTGGCCACGGCCGCCCCGTGATTGCCGCCGGACGCGGCGGTGACGCCGGCCGCCGGCACCGGCCGCGCGAGCAGGTTGTTGAAGGCTCCGCGCGACTTGAACGACCCGGCGTGCTGGAGGTACTCGAGCTTCAGCGAGAGCGCCGTCCCGGTGCCGAAGGCGCCTGTCGGAAGTTCGAGGACCGGCGTCCGGCGCAGATGGCCCGCGATCCTCGGCATGGCGGCCCGGATATCGTCTGGCGTGACGGGCATCATCCTGCGCTCCCGAGGTGCATCAGCGTGGGATATCCGGCTCAGACGTGGATTGCCACGAGGATTCCGAACGCGTCGGTCGCCGGCTCGGCCGGGTAGCGCCTGGCCGACCCCAGATGGACGCGCCCCGCCGTCCAGCAGCAGGCGCACGCGTCGAGCAGGTCGTCGACCGCCGCGCCCCGCGGGGGTCGCATCGTGAGCACGTCGTCGCCGAACCGGCCGACCGCGCCCAGCAGGCCGCGGCGTTCGGCCTGGCCGGGCGGATTGCCGGCGCCGCGCAGCTTCTTTGGTGTCAGCAGCGGGCGAAACCCGTTCATGGCCATGAACGCGCCCTCGGGATGGGTCTCCACCACCCGGTCGCGGAGTTCCGGCTCGAGCCGCAGAAGCGTGTCGATCTCGCGGATCTTGGGCGTGAGAAAGAAGGTCTGCTTGGCGATCCGACGCGGAGGATCGGAGGTCTCGAAAGCGATCTGCGAGGCCCCCGCGTAGTCGGCGGCATAGACCGCGGCGCGCGACGGGATCGAGAAGACGCTGGATTGCCGCTGGCCGAGCAGCGGCCGCAGCGCCGCCTCGGGCCCGCGCCCTCCTCGCCCCGCCCTGTCCGGCAGGCCAACCGGCATGTCGACGGCCACGACGCGGGGCCGTTCGGGCGCGCAGGCCACCTCCCGGAACCCTGCGACCATCCGGACGCGGGTTTCGCTGCCGTCCACGCGGCGGAACACCGCGATCCAACCGCCCGGGCAGCCGTCGACTCCCGCCACCCAGCCGTCCTCCGTCATGTTTTTCTCGTCAAATCCCGGCATGGGAAGCGCCTCGCAGGATGTGGCATGACGTGCGACCAACGTGCGACTTGCGCCGAAGAAGGACGATCAACGATGCAGAACCGTCTCCGACGCAGCGTGCTCTATGTTCCGGGTGCGAACCAGCGCGCCATCGCCAGGGCCCGATCCGTCCCGGCCGATGCGATCGTCCTCGATCTCGAAGACTCGGTGACGCCCGAACGCAAGGCGGAGGCGCGTGAGACGGTTGCGGCGGCTCTGGAGGATTGCGACGCGTGGGGCGGCCGGGAGCTGATCGTCCGGCTGAACGGGCTCGGTTCGCCATGGCTCGACGCCGACGTCGCCGTCATCGCGGCGACGGCTCCCGATGCCGTCCTGCTGCCGAAGCCCGCCACCGCCGAGGACATCTGGCATCTGAAGCGCCTTCTCGTGCTCGCGCGGCCGAGGACGCCGCTCGCCATCTGGGCGATGATCGAGACGCCGGCGGCCGTGCTGAACGCACCGCGGCTCGCCGCCGCCGTCGGCCCGGATGGTGCGCTCGTGATGGGGCTGAATGATCTCGCCCGCGAGACCGGGGCCATCGTCGAGCCCGGGCGCGAGAGCATGCGCGCGGCGCTCGCCATGACCGTCCTCGCGGCCAGATCCGAGGGGATCGCTGCGATCGACGCCGTTTTCAACGATCTCGCGGATGGCGAAGGCCTGGCAGCCGAATGCCGGCAGGGGCGCGTGCTCGGCTTCGACGGCAAGAGCCTCGTCCATCCCGCACAGGTCGAGGCCGCCAATGCGGCGTTCGGCCCGACGGTGGCTGAGATCGCCGAGGCCGAGGCGATCGTCGCCGCCTTTCGGCAGCCGCAAAATGCTGACAAGGGCGTGATCGTCGTCGCCGGACGGATGGTCGAGCGGCTGCATCTGGGCATGGCCGAACGGCTCCTGGCCCGGCGCGACGCGTCGCGTCGTTGACCCCTCGTCAGCCCGCCCTGGCGCGTTCGATCGCCTCCACGATCAGCCGACGCGCTTCCGTGGCGTCCCCCCAGCCCAGCAGCTTCACCCACTTGCCGGGTTCGAGATCCTTGTAGTGCAGGAAGAAGTGCTCGATCTGCTTCCAGGTGATCTCGGGGAAGTCGGTGTAGTTGACGACGCCGTCGTAGCGCTTGGTCAGCTTGTGGGAGGGCACGGCGATGATCTTCTCGTCGCCGCCGCCGTCATCCTCCATCTTGAGGACGCCGACCGGGCGAACGTTGATCACGGCACCGGGAACGATCGGCCGGGTGTTGGCGACGAGAACGTCGATCGGGTCGCCGTCGTCGGACAGCGTGTGCGGGACGAAACCGTAGTTCCCGGGGTACCGCATCGGTGTGTAGAGGAAGCGATCGACGAACAGCGTGCCCGAGGCCTTGTCCATCTCGTACTTGATCGGCTCGCCGCCGAGCGGCACCTCGATGATGACGTTGACGTCGTCGGGAGGGTTCCTGCCGATGGTGATCGCGTCGAGGCGCATGGACGGTCTCCGGGCCGGCCGTTCCGGCCGACATCGTGCCGGCGGAACTGCCGGGCCGACCTCCATAAGGGCGCGTGGGATCAGGTCAAGCGCCAGCGCTCCGATGCTCGATCATGGTGACGGGAGAGCGGGGGCTCAGCGCCAGCCGAACGCCAGCCGCTCGCGCTTGATCTCGCCGAAGCTCTCGTGAGCGCGGCCGACCATCAGCCCGCCCAGGGATTCGTAGAACGCGATGGCCCGGTCGTTGTCGGCCAGTGCCCAGACCAAAGTCGAACCGAGGCCGTGGCCGGCGAGCTCCTGACGGACGGCGCCGAACAGGCGTCTGCCGAAGCCGAGCCCCTGAAACTCCGGCTTGAGGTAAATCTCGAAGACCTCGCCGCGGTAGGGCAGCGACGTCGCGCGGTTGCGGCCGAAGCTCGCGTAGCCGGCGATGCAATCGTCGAAGTCGAGAACGCAGATGCGGCTGCCGCGGGTCAGCGCGGATTGCCACCACGTCGGACCACGGCGCATCACCATCCGCTCTAGCTCGCGGCCCGGGATGATTCCCCGGTAGGTCTCGCGCCACGCCGCGTCGTGAACGGCCGCGATGCCCTTGGCATCGGAGGGCCGCGCAAGACGGATGCGGGTTGTCTTGGTGCTCACGAGACGGAGACTAAGCGGCGTCGCGGGAGTCCGTAAAGCGAAAGAAAGCCGCCCTCGGCAAAATTCTTGGAGCACGGATTTCGCGCTTGACGGCCCAGGATCGCCGCATTGTCTGGGGGCGCCGGTGCTGATAAGCGCCACCGGCATGTTCGGCAGACTTATCAGCGACGAGGCGCGCTATGCCCGGCGTCTCGCCCGGATCGCCCGCTGGGATCGCCCGATCGGCGGGCCGATGGACCGCGCCCGGGCCTGGGCGAACATGCTGTTCGTCGATCATGCGGTCTTTCGCCTCGTCTACCTGAACGTCCACCGTGTCAGCGATACGTTGTGGCGCTCGGCCCAGCCGTCTCCGCATCAGATACGGGCCTTCGCCCGCCGCGGCGTCCGCACGATCGTCAACCTGCGGGGCGGGCGGGAGCATGGCTCTTGGGCGCTCGAGAAGGAGGCATGCGATCGCGAGGGCTTGATTCTGGTGGATTTCGTCGTCCGTTCGCGGGGCGCGCCGGACCGGGCCTCGCTCCTCGCTGCGCCGGCATTCCTGGACGGTCTGACCTACCCGGCCCTGATCCATTGCAAGTCCGGCGCCGACCGGGCCGGCTTCGTGGCCGCCCTCTACCTGCTGCTGCGCGAGGGCAAGAGCGCGGCCGAGGCGGCGCGCGCGCTGCACTGGCGCTTCGGCCATTTCCGTTTCGCGAAGACGGGCATTCTCGACGCGTTCTTCGAAGCCTACGCGCGCGAGGGGGAGAGCCAGGGCATCGCGTTCCTGGACTGGGCGACGCGGATCTACGATCCGGTGGCGCTGGAACGGTCGTTCAGAGCCGGCTTCTGGTCAAATCTGCTGGTGGACCGGCTGCTCGGGCGCGAATGAGGCGGAGGCGCCTTCGCCCTGGAGCCTGACGAGCTGGCAATACAGCCCGCCAGCACGGACGAGATCGGCGTGCTTGCCCTCTTCCGTGACCCGACCCTGGTCCATGACGACGATGTGGTCGGCGCCGCGGATTGTGGCGAGACGATGCGCGATCACGATCGTGGTGCGGTTGTGCATCAGCCGGCGCAGGGCGTCCTGCACCAGCATCTCCGATTCGGCGTCGAGGGCACTGGTCGCCTCGTCGAGCAGGAGGATCGGAGCGTCCTTCAGGAAGGCCCGGGCGAGCGCCACGCGCTGTCGCTGGCCGCCGGAAAGCCGTGATCCACCCTCGCCGACGCGCGTCGCATAGCCGTCCGGTAGCTGGCGGATGAAGACGTCCGCCGCCGCTGCGTGCGCCGCCGCCTCGATCGCTTCGGCCGGGGCGCCGAAGCGACCGTAGCCGATGTTCGCGGCGACGGTGTCGTCGAACAGCAGCACGTCCTGTGAGACGACTGCGACCGCGTCGCGCAGCGAGGCCAGCGTCACGTGCCGCACGTCGGTTCCGTCGATCAGGACGGCGCCGGCCTCGCAATCGTGCAGCCGCGTGACGAGCGAGAGCAGTGTCGACTTGCCGGAGCCCGATCGTCCGACCAGCGCCGTCGTCCGGCCGGGTTCGGCCACGAAGGACACGTCGCTGAGCACCGGACGTCCCGGTCCGTAGGAAAATGACACGTCGCGGAACGTCACCCGGCCGGTCTCGACCTCCAGCCGCTCTGCGTCGGGCCGGTCGACGATGGCCGGACGGCGGTCCATCGCCTCGAAGGTGCGCGTCAGGGCTGCGAGCGCTTCCTGGACAATGGCGTTGAGGTTGCCCAGCGTGCGGACCGGCTGCGCCGCCATCAGCAGCGCGCCGCTGTAGCCGCCGAAATCGCCGAGCGACGTCTGGCCGGCCTGGATGCGCCAGCCGACGAAGGCGATCACGCCGGCGATGGCGAGGCCGGCCCCGATCTCGAGGATCGGGTCCATGCGCGCCCGTGCATCGGCGGCCGTCATCCTGAGGGTGCGGATGTCGCCGAAGGCGCGCCGCGCCCGCGCCTTCAGATGCTCCTCCAGCCGGTAGCTCTTCGCCAGCCGTGCGCCGGCGAGGCTCTCGGCCACGGACGCGGCCATTGAGCCGATCTCCTCCTGGGTCGCCGTGGCGATCCGGCGCAGACGGCGGCCGATCCGCGCGATCGGCGGCACCACGAACGGCGCGATCACGGCGGCCACCAGCGTGGTGCGCCAGTCGATCCACAACAGGACGCCGACGAGCGCCACCAGCGTCGCGACGTCGCGCAGGAAGACGGTGAACAGCCGCGCGAGCGCCTCCTTGATGTAGGCGAAATCCGTGGTGAAACGCTGCGTCAGGGCGGCGACGGTCTCGGTCTGGAGCTGCGCCAGGTCGGCCTCGACCAGCCGGTCGTAGAGCGCGGTCTGCATCTCGGTCTCGATCCGCGTCACGAAGCGGTTGGTCAGCAGCGTCTGGAAATAGAGCGAGCCGCCGCGCGCGGCCGTCGCGACGATCACCACCAGCGGCGCATAGGCGAGACTGTCGAAATCCTTCGCGTCCAGCAGGTTGAACGCCTCGCGGACCAGCAGCGGATAGGCGGCGTTCGCGGCGGCGCCGGTGCCGATGAAGACGAGCACCAGCGCAATCGTCCCGCGGTGCGGGCTCACCCACTCGCGCCAAAGCCGGGCGAGCATCCTGCGGTCGTCGCGCCCCGTCGTCGATCCAGCGTCCATCAGGGCGATGTACACCGGTCGACCGCGGAGCGACAGCCGGTCGCCGGGCGCGATCCGGACCACCCCACCACCACACTTGCGCGCGACCAGGGTGCGCCACGCTTGCGCACCGCCCAGGCGAGCGTCAGGCTGGAGCATCGGCCGGGCTTGACGTCGTCGGCGAAATATAATTCACTTTGAATTAATAATTGGTCGTCCCTTGAAGGACGGCGCGGGAGGACGGCGCGGTGAACGGGACGCATGCGTCCGGACAGGGGTCGAATTCCGTCCAGGTCCGGCAGTTCAACGAACGGATCGTCCTGCAGGCGCTCCGGCGCCTCGGCGGTGCGTCGAAGTCGGACGTCGCCCGGGCGAGCCGCCTCACCGCCAATGCGGTCGGCATGATCGCGCGCCACCTCGAGCATCAGGGCCTCGTGGTCGCGCAGGGCAAGAAATACGACGGTCGCCGGGGCCAGCCCGCGACGATGCTGGCCCTCAATCCGGCCGGCGCCTATGCGCTCGGCGTCAGGATCGATCGCGGTCTGCTGGAAACCGTCGCGGTCGATTTCTGCGGCGCGATCGTCGCCCGCGTGGTGCACGAGGGGACGCTTCCCAGGCCCGACGTGACCTTCGATCAGCTCGCGCGCGACGTCGAGACCGTCAGCGCGGCGCTGCCGGTCGGCGTGCGCGGCCGCATCGCCGGGCTCGGTGTCGCAATGCCCTACGACCTCGGCAGCTGGCTTCGTGAACTCCAGCCGGCGCCGGTCGAGTTCAGGCTCTGGGACGGAATCGACGTTGCCGCCGAACTGACGCGGCGCACCGGGCTTGCGGTGATCGTCGAGAACGACGGCACGGCAGCCGCCGTGGCGGAGCTGTTCTATGGTGCCGGCCGCGGCAGCGACGACTTTCTCTACATCTCGGTCGGGGCGGCGGTCGGTGGCGGCGTCGTCCTTGACGGGCAGTATCTGCGCGGCAGCCGGGCCAACGCCGGCGACGTGGCGATGATGCCGGTCCCGCCTTCGCGGCTCCCTTCGGCGGCCGTTCCCGGCCGTGCCCACGACCTTCTGATCTCGCGAGCCTCGATCAACGCGCTGATCCGGCATCTGATCGCGACGGGCGCCACCATCGGCGGCAGGGGCGAACTCGCCGGCGCGATCGCGGCTCATCCGGCCGCGACCGCGGAGTGGATCGAGGATTGCGTCGCGGCGTTGGCTTGGGCGGTCCTGTCCGCCGCGGCCGTGCTCGACGTGCCGCTGGTCGTGCTCGACGGCGACCTGGAGCGACCCCTGATCGAGCGCATCGTGGCGGGTCTGGCGGCGCGTCTCGCCGAGGGGGCGCCGGAATCGCGGCCGGCGCCGGACGTAAGGATCGGCTCGTTTGGCCTCGACGCGGCGGCGCTGGGCGCAGCGACGCTGCCGTTTCACACCATCTACGGCGCCCGCCCGGCGGTGATCGCCGCCAGACCAGATCGCGCGGCGGAGGAGCGTGGCCATGCTTCAGCGCCATAGCCAGCCGGACGTCACCGGCCCGATCCTCGAGATGCGCGGTGTCTCCAAGTCGTTTCCGGGCGTGCGCGCCCTGTCCGGCGTCGACCTGACCATCCATCCGGGCGAAATCCACGCCCTGATGGGCGAGAACGGTGCCGGCAAATCGACGCTGATGAAGATCCTCTCCGGTGCCTATCAGGCGGACCGGGGCTGCGAGATCAGGATCGACGGCAAGCCAGTGACGATCGACGGGCCGCTGGCCGCCAAGGCGCTCGGCATCGCGGTGATCTACCAGGAACTTTCCCTGGCGCCGAACCTCACCGTCGCGGAGAACATTCATCTCGGCTCCGAAACGAAGCGCTCGGGGATGATCGACAGGCGCGCGATGCGGGCCGGCGCCCAGCCGGTGCTGGCACGGCTCGGAGCGGCCTTCAGGCCGGAGACGCTGGTCGGCGATCTCTCGATCGCCGAGCGCCAGCTCGTGGAGATCGCCCGCGCGCTCCATGCCCGCTCGCGCATCCTCGTCATGGACGAGCCGACGACCGCGCTCTCCTCGCGCGAGACGGACCGGCTGTTCGTGCTGATGCGTCAGCTGCGCGCCGAAGGCCTCGCGATCATCTACATCAGCCATCGTATGGCCGAGGTCTACGAACTGTCGGACCGCGTCTCCGTGCTGCGCGACGGCAGTCATGTCGGCACGATCGACCGGCGCGCGGACATCAACGCGGAAACCATCGTCCGGATGATGGTCGGCCGCGACATCTCGAGCTTCTACAAGAAGGAGCATGCGGGGGCCGGGGCGCCGTCGCAGGCGTCGGCGCCGCCGCTTCAGGTGCATGAGCTGAGCGACGGCAAGCGGGTCCAAGGCTGCTCGTTCACGCTCCATGCCGGTGAGGTGCTCGGGCTCGCCGGGCTGGTCGGCGCGGGGCGAACCGAGCTGGCGCTGGCGATCTTCGGCGCGGCACGGCGGACGGCCGGTGACGTGCTGGTCGATGGAAGGCGGGTCGAAATCGCCACGCCGCTCGACGCGATCAATCATGGTATCGCCTATCTGACCGAGGACCGGAAGGCGCGCGGCGTCTTCCTCGACATGAGCGTCAGCGACAACGTCAACCTGAGCGTCCTGGGGCGCGATGCGCGCGGACCCGGCATCCTCGACCGCGGCAAGGCGCGCCAGCGCGCGGCCGACGCCATCCGCAGCCTGGCGATCCGTGTCGCGGGATCGAAGGTCGGGGTCGGTTCGCTGTCTGGCGGCAACCAGCAGAAGGTGCTGCTGTCCCGGCTGCTCGAGACCAAGCCGCGCATCCTGATCCTCGACGAGCCGACGCGCGGCGTCGACGTCGGCGCCAAGTCCGAGATCTACCGGATCATCGACGAGCTCGCGAAGGCGGGCGTCGCCGTGCTCGTCATCTCGTCCGAACTCCCGGAGGTGATCGGCATCTGCGACCGCGTGCTCGTCATGCGCGAGGGCCGGATCGTGGGCACCGTGGGCCGCGGCACCGGTACGCCCATCACCCAGGAATCCATCATGGGGCTGGCGACGGGCATCGCCGTCCCGGTCGCAGCCTGAGCGGGGGAACAGCCATGGCCGAAACCACCTCGATCTCCACGGCGCAGGACACGGCCCAGCGCAGGCAGGCCGTCCAGTCGGTCATCCGGGCCGTCGGTATGCTGCCCGTGCTCATCCTGATCGGGATCGGCTTCAACGCCATGTCCGACGGCCGGTTCTTCACCGCGCAGAACCTGTCGATCGTGGCGCAGCAGGCCTCGGTCAACACCGTGCTGGCCGCCGGCATGACCTTCGTGATCTTGACCGGCGGGATCGATCTCTCGGTCGGGTCCATCCTGGCCGCCGCCGCCGTATCGGGTCTCGTGGTCTCGCTGATCCCTGGCTTCGACCTGCTCTGGCTGCCGGTCGCTGTCCTGGTCGGCCTCGGCTTCGGGCTGCTCAACGGCAGTCTCGTCGCGTTCTTCCGGCTGCCGCCGTTCATCGTGACGCTCGGCGCGCTGACGGCGGTGCGCGGCATCGCCCGGCTGATCGGCGAGGACAGGACGGTGTTCAACCCGAACCTGCCATATGTCTTCGTCGGGAACGGCTCCCTCGTGCTCGGACCCGGGCTGGCGGTCCCCTGGCTCGCCATCATCGCCTTCGCCGTGATCCTGATCTCCTGGTTCATCCTCCGGCGCACGGTGCTCGGCGTTCACATCTATGCGGTCGGCGGCAACCCCGACGCGGCGCGCCTCTCGGGCATCAAGGTCTGGCAGGTGCTGCTGTTCGTCTATGCGGCGTCGGGCGCGCTCGCCGGTCTCGGCGGCGCCCTTCAGGCGGCGCGGCTGCTCGGCGCCAACGGCCTGCAGCTCGGCCAGTCGTACGAACTCGACGCGATCGCCGCGGTGATCCTCGGCGGCACGAGCTTCGTCGGTGGCATCGGCTCGATCTGGGGCACGCTGATCGGCGGGCTGATCATCGCCGTGCTTTCGAACGGCCTCATTCTCACGGGCGTCTCGGACGTCTGGCAATACATCATCAAGGGCCTCGTCATCATCGGTGCCGTCGCCCTCGACCGTTACCGGCTCCGGGGCAGCGCGCGCACCTGAGCCCAAGCCATCGCGGCCACGGCCGACGATCCAAGCCGGCGCCGGCCATCGGGTCGCCGCCGCCGGCCATCAGACGACCCGAGGAGGACCACGTCATGTTGAAGTCCGCATTGCTCGCCGGCGTCGCGCTGGCGCTCTCGATCGGCGCCGCGAGCGCCCAGGGCAAGGAGCTCAAGTCGATCGGCATCTCGCTGGGGTCGCTCGGCAACCCGTTCTTCGTCGCGCTTTCGAAAGGCGCCGAATTCGAGGCCCGCAAGACGAACCCGAACGTCAAGGTCACCACGGTCGGCTTCGACTACGACCTCGGCAAGCAGGTGACGCAGATCGACAACTTCATCGCGGCCGGCGTCGACCTCATCCTGCTGAACCCCGGCGACGCGAAGGCGATCTCGCCTGCGGTCAAGAAGGCGCAGGCGGCCGGGATCATCGTGGTCGCGGTCGATACGGCGGTCGACGGCGCCGATGCGACGGTGACCACCAACAACGTGCAGGCGGGCGAGATCGCCTGCCAGTACATCGTCGACAAGCTCGGCGGGAAGGGCGACGTCATCATCCAGAACGGGCCGCAGGTCTCGGCCGTGGTCGATCGCGTCAACGGCTGCCAGGCCGCCTTCAAGAAGGCGCCGGGCATCAAGGTTCTGTCGTCCGATCAGGACGGCAAGGGCAGCCGCGAAGGCGGGCTCAACATCATGCAGGGCCATCTCACGCGCTTCCCGAAGATCGATGCCGTGTTCGCCATCAACGACCCGCAGGCGATCGGCACCGATCTTGCCGCGAAACAGCTCAACCGGACCGGGCTGATCATCACCTCGGTCGATGGCGCGCCCGACATCGAGGCCTCGCTGAAGGACCCGAAGTCACCGCAGGTGCATGCCTCGTCGAGCCAGGATCCGTTCTTCATGGCGCGCCGCGCCGTGCAGCTCGGCGTCGCCATCCTCAAGGGCCAGAGGCCGGCGCAGCCGGTCGAACTGCTGCCTTCGGTGCTGGTGACACGCGACAACGTCAATGCCTACAAGGGCTGGACCTCGGACCGGTCCGGGAGCTGACCGGTCCGCGCCCCGGCTCGTTTGCCGGGGCGCCACTCCGAGGAGGGACACCATGCAGCGGTCCGAGGTGAACGCCATCCTCGAAGAGGCGATGGCGCTGTTCGCGCACCATCGTTTCCATCTGCCGCCGTTCGGCCACTGGTCGCCCGCCGACTGGCGATCCAACGCCGAGCGGGCTCGCCATGCCATCGTCGCCCGGCTCGGCTGGGATCTGACCGATTTCGGTCAGGGCGACTTCTTGCGGCACGGCATCCTGCTGTTCACCGTGCGCAACGGCCGTCTCGCCGACCTCGAGGCCGGCAGCGGGTTCGTCTATTGCGAGAAGATCATGATCTCCCGGCGGGATCAGGTCTGTCCGCTGCACCGGCACGTCACCAAGACCGAGGACATCATCAATCGGGCAGGCGGAACGCTGGCGCTCCGGTTGTTCGGCGCGACGCCCGACGGTGACCTCGATCGCGGGAAGCCCGTCGAGGCCCTGCTCGACGGCATCGCCGCCACGGTTCCCGCCGGCGACGTCGTGCGGCTGTCGCCCGGCGAAAGCATCACGCTCGTGCCCGGTGTCTTTCATGCCTTCTGGGCTGAGGGCGAGGACGTGATGATCGGCGAGGTCTCGACGGTGAACGACGACGAGACCGACAATTTCTTTCACGAGCCGGTCGCCCGGTTTCCGAGCGTGATCGAGGACGTGGCGCCCCTGCGCCTGCTCGTCTCCGATTATGCCCGCCATCTGCCCGTCTGAGGCCACGCGACCATGATCCTGTGCTGTGGCGAGGCGCTGCTCGACGTATTCTCGACCGCACGACGCGACGGCGCCGCGATCGACATGACGGCGGTCGCCGGCGGTTCGCCGTTCAACGTGGCGATCGGCATTGCGCGACTGGGCGTCGCGGCCGGGTTTCTGTCACGACTGTCGACCGACGCGTTCGGCCGGTTCCTCGTGGCAACGCTGACGCGGGAAGGCGTCGACGTCTCGCTGCTCCGACGGTCGTGCGCACCGACCACGCTCGCGTTCGTGTCAACCGGCGAAGACGGGGTTCCGGAATACGGCTTTCTCGGCGAGGGCGCCGCGGATCGCTCGCTCGCCGCGGCCGACCTGCCGGCCGCGCTCGGCGACACGGTCGCAGCGCTGCACTTCGGCTCCTATTCCCTGCACGTCGGTGAGAGTGCGGAAGCCTATTCCAGCCTCATCTGGCGCGAATCGCGGCGCCGTGCCGTCGCCATCGACGTCAACATACGGCCGCAGGTGCTGTCGGACATGGCGGTCTGGCGACGCCGGATCGAAGACCTGGCGCCACACGCATCGATGCTGAAGGCCAGCAGCGAAGACATCGGGCACCTCTACGGCACGACCGATCTGCGCGGCACGGCCGAACGCTGGCGCGATCTCGGAGCCACGCTGGTTCTCGTCACGGATGGCGGCCGGGGCGCCCACGCCCTCGCCGGCGACCGCTGGCTCCATGCGCCTGCTCGCGCCGTCGCCGTGGTCGACACGGTCGGGGCGGGCGACAGCTTCCAGGCGGCGATGCTGGCGGGCCTCCACGCAAAGGACATGCTCGTCCGGGACCGGATCGCGGTCGCCGATCCGGAGGTACTGGCAGAAACCTTGCGTCATGCCGTCCATGCCGCGGCGATCACCTGTTCGCGGCGTGGCGCAGACCTGCCGCGGCGGACCGAACTCGAGGACCGAAGCGCGATGACAACGCTCCCGGAGACAGGCCGTTCATGACCAGCCGCGTCATCGCCGTCGCACCGTTCGATCTCGTGGTGTTCGGTGGCACCGGCGATCTCGCGCGCCGCAAGCTGCTGCCTGCTCTGTTCCTGCGCTTCCGGGCGACGCAGATGCCGCCCGACGCCCGCGTGTTCGGTGTTTCGAGGCAGGACCTGACCACGGACGGCTACCGGCAGTTCATCAACGACGCGCTCCACGACCACGTCGCCGTAGAGGATCTGGATCAGCCGACGGTCGACGCGTTCCTCTCCGTCTGCTCGTATGTCGCCATCGATGCGCGCGGCAGCGCGGGCTGGCCGGCGCTGGCAGCGGCACTCGACGACGATCCCCGCCCGGTCCGGGCCTTCTATCTCGCGACGGCGCCCGACCTGTTCGGCGTCATCGCCGAAGGGCTCGCGCGACACGCGATCGCCAGACCAGGATCGCGGGTCGTCATCGAAAAGCCGGTCGGCCGCGACCGCGCTTCGGCGAACGACGTGAACGCGGCCGTCGGGCGCATCTTTCCCGAGGCCGCGACGTTCCGCATCGATCATTATCTCGGCAAGGAAACGGTGCAGAACCTGATGGCGCTGAGGTTCGGCAACGTCCTGTTCGAGCCGTTGTGGAACGCGGCGCACATCGACCACGTGCAGATCACCGTGGCCGAGTCCCTCGGTCTGGAGGGGCGCGCCGGCTATTACGACACGTCCGGCGCGCTCCGCGACATGGTGCAGAACCACATCCTGCAGCTGCTCTGCCTGACGGCTATGGAGCCGCCCGGCTCGATCGACCCCGACGCCGTCCGCGACGAGAAGCTGAAGGTCCTGCGCTCGCTGTCGCCGATCGACGAGAGCAACGCGCAGCATCTCACCGTGCGCGGACAATACGTGGCCGGCGCTTCCAGGGACGGTGCGGCGCGCGGCTATCTCGACGAGCTCGGCAGTCCGGATTCCCTCACCGAAACCTTCGTGGCCCTCAAGGCCGAGGTACGGAACTGGCGTTGGGCAGGCGTCCCGTTCTTCCTGCGCACGGGAAAACGGCTTGCCACCCGCGTCTCGGAGATCGTGATCACGTTCCGCGCGGTGCCGCATTCGGTTTTCGCCGGTCTGGCCCAGGCCGAGAACACGCCTCTGGTCGCAAACCGCCTGATCCTGCGCCTGCAGCCGGACGAGGCGGTGCGCCTGTTCCTGATGATCAAGGATCCCGGCCCCGGCGGCATGCGCCTCACCAATGTGCCGCTCGACATGAGCTTCGCAGCCGCTTTCGGCGGCCGCCAGCCCGACGCCTACGAGCGTCTGCTGATGGACGTCATAAGGGGCAACGCGACGCTGTTCATGCGCCGGGACGAGGTTGATGCCGCATGGGCCTGGATCGACCCGATCATCGACGCCTGGACCCGCGGACGCAGCCCGCTCGTTCACTACCGCGCCGGCACCTGGGGGCCGTCGGCTGCGATCGCCCTCGTCGAGCGCACCGGACGGAGCTGGCACGAGGACGGAGTGGAGTGACCGCGGGTGGGACGCCGTTGCGTGGATGGAAGCGGCCGTTTCGTGGAGACGTCGGGAGGGCGACGTTTCCCAAGACACCGGTCTCGAAAACTGGAGCGGGCGAAGGGATTCGAACCCTCGACCCCAACCTTGGCAAGGTT
>CAZVMY010000015.1:0-17442 GCA_964628955.1 uncultured Methylocystis sp. | reverse complement strand
GCGTAATCGGCGTCGTAGCCGCGCTTGACCATCTGCGGGATCATGATGCCGCCGATCGCCGAGGCATCGGCCACGGCCGAGCCCGAGATGCCGCCGAAGAAGGTGGAGGCCACGACGTTCACCTGGCCCAGCCCGCCGCGCAGATGGCCGATGAGGCTTGCGGCGAAACGGATGAGCCGCTCGGCGATGCCGCCCCGCATCATCAGGTCGCCGGCATAGATGAAGAACGGAATCGCCATCATCGAGAAGGCGTTCATGCCGGAGTTCATCTGCTGGAACACGACGACCGGCGGCAGGTCCATGTAGACCACGGTGGCAAGCGCCGAGAGGCCGAGCGCGAAGGCCACGGGCGTGCCGATCAGGAGCAGGACGGTGAAGACGCCGAACAGGATCCAGAGTTCCATCGCTCAGGCCCCGTCCTGCGCCAGCCGTTCGACGGCGGGGAGGTCCGCGTTTGCCGCGAGCAGATCCTCGCCGGCGGCGAGCCTCACGAGCTTTTCGAGCGCGAACAGCGCAATCAGCACGCCGCCGCCGGCCAGCGGCAGGTAGTCGACGCCCTGCGGGAGATTGACGCCGGCCATCTTGGCGTTCCACGTCTCGCGGGCGAGCAGGCTGCCGTACCAGGCCATGCAGAGGCCGAAGACGACGGTGAGCCCGTGCGTCACGGCCAGCATCGCGGTGCGTATGGCGGGTGTCGCCAGATGCAGACCGACCTCGAAACCGAGGTGATCGCCCTCGCGCACGCCGACGGCGGCACCCAGAAGGATGAACCAGCTCATCAGCAGCAGGGCCAGCGGCTCCGTCCAGCTCGGGCTGGCATTGAGCACGTAGCGGCCGAAGATCTGCCACGCGACGATCAGCGTCATCAGGACGAGCCCGGCGCCCGCGATCCACAAGGCCGCCCGGCTGACGGGAGCCAGCGCGCGGGCGAGGCGCGCGGCGAGCGCGCGGAGCGCGTCCCGCCGGCCCGACGTCGGGCGACCGCTCACGGGGCGGGCCTGATCCGGACGGCCCGCCCGCGACGGGTCACTGCACCGCCTGAATACGGGTCACGAGACCCCGGAGCTTCTCGTCCTTCACGTACTTGTCGTAGATCGGCTTCATCGCGGCGATGAAGGCCGTCTTGTCGAGGGTGTTCGCCTGTGCGCCCTTCGACTTGACGAGCGCTTCGGACGCCTTCTCGCGGGCCTCCCAGAGCTCGCGCATCTTGGCGACCGACTCCTTCGCGGCAGCGCGGACGATCGCCTGTTCCTCGGCAGAGAACTTGTCGAAGGTGCGCTTCGACATGACCAGCACCTCCGGCGACATCGAATGCTCGGTGCCTGAATAGAACTTGGCGACCTCGAAATGCCGCGTCGATTCGAAGCTCGGCCAGTTGTTCTCGGCGCCGTCGACGAGGCCGGTCTGAAGCGCGGCATAGACCTCACCGAAGGGCATCGGCGTGGCGTTGGCGCCGAGCGCATTCACCAGGTCGATGAACATGTCCGACTGCTGCACGCGGATCTTCAGGCCCTTCATGTCCTCGAGGCTGCGGATCGGCTTCTTCGAGTTGTAGAAGGACCGGGCACCCGAATCGTAGAACGCCAGCCCGACCAGACCCTGGCCCTCGAAGGTCTTCAGGATGTCGTCGCCGATCGGGCCGTCCATGGTCTTGCGCATGTGCTCGACCGAGCGGAACAGGAACGGCAGCGACGGGATCGCCGTTTCGGGGATGGCGTTGTTGAACGGCGCCATGTTGATGCGGTTCATGTCGATGACGCCGAAGCGCGTCTGCTCGATCGTGTCCTTCTCCTGGCCGAGCTGGCCGGAATGGAACATCTGGATCTTGATCTTGCCCTTGGTGCGCTCCTCTATGAGCTTGCCCATGAACTTGACGGCTTCCACCGTCGGATAGCCGTCCGGGTGGATGTCGGTCGAGCGCAGCGTCTGCGCCGCGGCCGGCAGACCAGCGCCCGCGAGAAGCGCGGCCAGCAGGCCGACCAGTTTCAAGCGCCGGGGCCTGCGCAGCCGGACGAGCGGGAGCGTCACGGAACGGAACGTGGTCATGGGGTCCTCCACCCTGGATCGCCGGCTCCGGGCCGGTCTGTTGTCGAGACGACGCGAGGCTTGCTGGCGCTCGCGTAACCTGTATGGTAGTATGGAACTGTATGGCGAACGGCCTGTCAAGCCGGGAGCGGAGCCTCTTGAACATCAGCGTCAGACTTCCGCAGGAGTCGGATTCGGCTGCGACGCGCGTCGAGCGCGAATTGCGGCGGGCCATCATCTCGCTGGAACTGCGTCCCGGCTCGCGCCTCTCGGAGCAGGACATCGCGCAGCGCTACGGCGTCTCGCGCCAGCCGGCGCGGGAGGCGCTGATCGCCCTCGCCCGGACGAAACTGGTCGAGACCCAGCCGCAGCGGGGTACGGTCGTCGTCCGCATCTCGGTGCGCAAGATGCTCGAGGCGCGGTTCGTGCGCGAGGCGCTGGAAACCGCGGTGGTGCGCAGGGCCTGCGAAAGCATCGCGCCGCGCCAGCGCGATCGCGCCCACGATCTGCTGGACGCGCAGTCGAAAGCCGTCGCCCGCAACGAGCACGAGGAGTTCCGCCGGCTCGACGAGCTGTTCCACGTGGCGCTCGCCGAGGGCGCCGGCTGTGCGATGGCCTGGGAGGCGATCGCCGACATCAAGGCGCATATGGACCGGGTCTGCCAGTTGACCCAGCCGCATTTCTCGTCGCCGACGGCGCTGATCGACCAGCATCGGGCGATTCTCGCCGCCGTCGAGGCGCAGGACCCGGACGCCGCCGAAGCGGCGATGCGCCTGCATCTCACCGAGATCCTGCGCGCGCTGCCGCAGGTCGAGCGCGCGCATCCGGACCTGTTCGATCCGGACTGATCCCGCGCGCGCTACTCGGCCAGGCCGAGGCTTTCGAGATAGGCCGCGCCCTTCCGCACCATCGTCTTGTCGCGGAGTTCGAGGATCAGCCGTGGGTTCGAGGTCAGCGCCGAAAGGGCACGGAACACCGATTCCCAGCGGATCGTCCCCTCGCCCGGCGTCCAGTGCCGGTCGGCGTAGCCGTCGGCGTCCTGGATGTGGACGTGATGCAGCAGGTCGCCGGCCGCGTGGACGTAGTAGTCGACCGGCGGTCCGCCGGTCGAGCCATGCGCGTAATGGGCGTGGCCGGTGTCGATCGAGACGCGTACCGCCTCGCTCGCGAAGGACGTGACCAGTTCGACGCGGGCATGCGCGTCGATGTCCTGGATGTTCTCGATCACGAGCACGACGCCCATGCTTTCTGCGCGCTTCACGGCGTCGCCGATCGACAAATGGACCCGCTCCACGAGGTCCTGGCGCGAGCCCGGATTGTTGTCGAGGTTGTTGTAGTCCCAGGTCGTGTAGGGAGAATGGATCACCATCTGCGTAGCGCCGAGATGGGCACAGACGTCGAGCCCCTGGCTCATGCGCTTCTTCACCACCGCGCGGACGTCCGGGTCCATCGAGTCGATCGTGAAGCCCCAGAACGGCCCGTGGATGCCGAGCCGCCCGGTATGGCCGTCGAGCAGGCCCTTGATGCGGTCGGCGGCCGGGCGCCAGTCGCCGTTCAGCACGTCGGCCCAGAAGAAGTCCTGCACCTCCAGGTCGCGCTGCTTCTCGAGCAGCCAGTCGCGATGCATTTCGAGCCCTGCGACGGGCAAAGCCGCGCCGAGCACGGGGCGCGGCTTCGAATCATGGTTGGCGGGCATGGGAGCTTCCATCAGGAGGGGAGAGCCGATCGGGTCGGTCGCTGCCCCTTGCCATCCCGGCATCATGGATTTGTGACGCTCGACAGCGGCACCGCCGATCTGTCACATGACTTTGATCCGTCACCGATAAGCCGAATGAAATCGACGTCATCGAAGGGGTACGAGCCATGAACCGGGGCATTCTGGCCACTGCAGTCGCAACGCTGATGCTGGGCGCCAGCCCGCTCGCGGCGCAGCAGGCCATGTTCAACCGCGTCGGCACGTTCGAGGTCGTGTCCAACCTGCCAAAGGACCGCGACGCCAAGCAGGCGACGCTCGCGGAAATCGTCACCGCGTCGGACGACGGCCTGACCCTGGCCTACACCGACGGCGACCAGAAGGCCGTCGGCTTCGTCGACATCGCTGATCCGGCGCAGCCGAAGCCGGCAGGCTTCGTGCCCGTCGAAGGCGAAGCGACGTCGGTGACGATCGTCGGCGGGAAGGTCTACGTCGCGGTCGACACGTCGGAGAGCAAGGAAAAGGTCTCGGGCCGGCTGACGACCATCGATCTCGCGACGAAGCGCGTCGAGGCGGTGTGTGAACTCGGCGGCCAGCCGGATTCGATCACTTCGGCCAAGGACAGGAGCGTCCTCGCGATCGCGATCGAGAACGAGCGCGACGAGAAGAAGGACAAGGGCAGGCTGCCGCAGCTTCCGGCCGGCAACCTTACCATCGTGCCGCTGACGGCCGCGGGCGCCGATTGCGCGGGCAAGCGCGTCGTCGACCTGACCGGTCTCGCGACCGTCGCGCCGACCGATCCGGAGCCCGAATTCGTCGACGTGAACGAGCGTGGCGAAATCGTCGTGACGCTGCAGGAAAACAACCACATCGCCATCGTCGACGGGAAGACCGGCAGGCTCGTCTCGCATTTCCCGGCCGGCACGGTGACGCTCGACAAGATCGACACCAAGCGTGACGGCATGATCCGCGCGACGGACCGGCAGGAGAACGTGCTGCGAGAGCCCGACGCGGTGAAGTGGCTCGATGCCGACCGTTTCGTGACGGCCAACGAGGGCGACTACGAGGGCGGCTCGCGCGGCTTCTCGATCTTCCGCAAGGACGGCACCGTCGAATGGGACTCGGGCGCGACCGTCGACCATCTCACGATGCGTCTCGGCCATTATCCGGACCGTCGCTCGAACGCGAAGGGCAGCGAGCCGGAAGGCGTCGAGGTCGCGACCTTCGGCCAGGACCGCCTGATCTTCGTCGGGCTGGAACGCGCCTCGCTCGTTCTGGTCTATCGCGACCGCGGCCCCGGCCAGGCGCCCGAATATCTCCAGGCCCTGCCCACCGGCGTCGGCCCGGAAGGGATCGTTGCCATCCCCGGCCGCAATCTGCTGGCGGCCAGCGCCGAGGTCGACGGCGTCAAGGACGGCCGCGCACGCTCGACGGTGATGCTCTACCAGCGCAGCGCTGCACCCGCACAATATCCCACGATCGTCTCGGAAAACCGCGCCGACGGTACGCCGATCGGCTGGGGCGCGCTCTCGTCGCTCGCCGCCGACCGCGCGGTGCCGAACCGGCTCTACAGCGTCACCGACAGCGCCTATACCGATACCCGGATCCTCACGATCGACGCGTCGACGACACCCGCGCGCATCACCGGCGAGATCACGCTGAAGAAGGACGGCAAACAGGCGAGCTACGACGCCGAGGGTATGGCGACGCGGGCCGGCGGCGGCTTCTGGGTCGCGACCGAGGGCGATCCCGAGAAGAAGCTGAAGGATTACCTGCTGCGCGTCGCGGCGGACGGCACCGTCGAGGAGGAGATCACGCTACCCGACGCCCTTGCCGAGAAGGCCGAGCGCTTCGGCTTCGAAGGCGTGGCCGTCACCGGCACGGGCGCGGATGAGACCGTCTGGCTCGCGGTGCAGCGCGAGTGGAAGGACGATCCCAAGGGCTTCGTGAAGATCATCAGCTACAAGCCGGCCACGAAGGCCTTCGGTGTCCTGCACTACCCACTCGACAAAGCCGCGACCGGCTGGATCGGCCTTTCCGAGATCACCGCGGTCGGCGACGACACCTTCGTGGTGATCGAGCGCGACAACCAGTTCGGCGCGAAGGCCTTCAAGACGCTGCAGTCGTTCTCCGTGAAGGGCCTTACGCCGGCGGCGCCGGGTGCCACGCCCGTGCCGGTGGTCAGCAAGAAGCTCGTCCGCAATCTCGTGCCGGATATGGCGGCGCCGAACGGCTATGTGCTCGACAAGGTGGAGAGCTTCACGATCGATGCGGCGGGCAACGCCTTCGTCGTCACGGACAATGACGGCGTCGACGGCTCGAACGGCGAGACGCAGTTCATCCGGCTGGGCAAACTCGCCCTTCAGTGAACCGCGGCTGGCGTCACGAGGTGGCAGGCGACCCGTCGCCCGTCACCGATCGCGGCGAGCGGCGGCCGGACCTCGCGGCAGACCGGGATCGCGACCGGACAGCGCGGCGCGAAACGACAGCCCGGAGCCGCCGACCGCGCATCGGGCACGCCGGGCAGGATCGGCAGCGGCGCGCGTGACTGCGCCACATGCGGGAGCGGTACGGCCGCGACAAGCGCCTTCGTGTAGGGGTGGAGCGGCTGGCGGATGACCTCCTCGGTCGGCCCGTCCTCGACGATGCCGCCGAGATACATCACCAGGGTCCGCCGCGCGACGTAGCGCACCAGCGCGAGATCGTGGGAGATGTAGACCGCCGTCAGGCCCATGCGTGCCTGCAGGTCCCGCATCAGATTGAGAATGCCGGCGCGCACGCTGACGTCGAGCATCGAGACCGGCTCGTCCGCCACGATGAAGGCCGGCCCCGGCACCAGCGCGCGCGCCAGCACGATGCGCTGCAACTGCCCGCCCGACAGCTCGTGCGGATAGCGCTCGAGCACACTCAGCGTCGGCGGCATCCGGACCTCGGCCAACACCTTCGCGATCCGGTCGGCGTGTTCCGCCTTCGGCACGCCGGTGTTGATCAGCGGCTCGGCCAGCGATCGGCCGATGGTGAGGCGCGGATTGAGTGCGTCGAACGGGTTCTGGAAGACGAGCTGGGCCGAGCGGCGAAAACGTCTCAGCCCGTCGCCGCCAAGCCCGGCCAGGTCCTGGCCGCCCAGCCGGATCGTCCCTTCCGTCGGCTCGATCAGCTTCAGCAGCAGTCGGCCGGTCGTCGTCTTGCCGCAGCCCGATTCACCCAGCAGCCCGGCCGTCTCACCCGGCTGGAGCGCGAAGGTCACGTCCTCGACAGCGCGCACGAGCGGACGGCGCCCGCCGACCAGTTCGGCGAGCGACCGCGGCGCGGCGTAATGCTTCGTCAGTCCGCGAACGTCGACGAGCGCGTCCAAAGCGCGGGCTCCTTTGCGGCATCGGCGAGGGTATCGGCTTCGGCGTGCCGCCAGCAGGCGCTCCAGTGGCCGTCCGCGCGCTCGAGCGGCGGCGACTCGGAACGGCAGAGCGGCAGGGCGAACGGGCAGCGCGGCGCGAACCGGCAGCCCGGCGGCGGATCGCGGAGATCGGGCGGCGAGCCGGCAATCGGCGCGAGCTCGCCGCCCGCCCGCGCCAGATCGGGGAAGGCGTTGGTCAGACCCATCGTGTAGGGATGGCGGGGCCGCTCCAGCACTTCCGCGACCGTTCCCGCCTCCACCACCTCGCCGGCGTACATCACGACCACCCGGTCGCAGACATAGGCCACGACGCTGATGTCGTGCGTGACGAGGATGACGGCGAGGCCCAGCCGCGTCTGAAGATCCTTCAGCGTATCGAGCACCTGACGCTGCACGATGACGTCGAGTGCCGTGACCGGCTCGTCGGCGATCACGAGCTTCGGTTCGAGCGCCAGCGCCATGGCGATGGCCGCGCGCTGGCGCATGCCGCCGGAGAACTGATGCGGATATTCGCGCTTGCGGCCATGGTCGAGCCCGACCATCGCAAAGAGTTCGTCGATGCGGGTGGCGACGGCGTCGCCGCGCAATCCGCCGCGCACGCGCAGCACCTCGCCGATCTGCGCACCGACGCGGTAGACCGGATCGAGCGCGTTCATCGCGCTCTGCGGGATGAAGCTGATCCGGCGCCAGAGCAGGGCCTTGCGCTCGGCCTCGCTCATGGTGACGAGGTCGCGGCCCTCGAACAGCAGCTCCCCTGCCATGATCTTCGCGTTGCGCGCCATTACGCCGGTCGGCGCGCGCGCGAGCGTGGTCTTGCCGCAGCCCGATTCCCCGACGAGCCCGACGATCGGGCCGGCCGGCACGTCGAAAGGCCCGCGCGAGACGGCATGCACGGCGCCGTCGCGCGCGGCGTAGTCGATTGCGAGATGGCGGACCGACAGCAGCGGCACCGCTCAGTCCTTCAGCTTCGGAAACAGGATTTCCTCATAGCCGCGGCTGACGAAGAAGCCGGCGACGACGACGAGGACGATGCACAGGCCCGGCGGCACGAACCAGTTGTAGCTGCCGCGCGAGAGTGCCTGCGAGGCATAGGCATCCTGGAGCATCGCCCCCCAGGAGACGGAATTCGACGGCCCGAAGCCGAGGAAGCTGACGCTCGCCTCGGTCAGGATCGCCCAGCCGACCGCGATCGAGCCGTAGAGCATCGACAGCGGCAGCACGTTGGGCGCGATATGCACGGCGATGATCCGCAGATGGCTCGATCCCGCAACGCGCGCGGCCTCGACGAAGCCGCGTTCGCGCAGCGTCAGCACCTGCGAACGGATGACGCGGGCCGAGTTCGGCCACAGCAGCACGGCGATGGCGAAGATCACGTTCTCGGTCTTGGGGCCCAGGAAGGCCGCGAGCACGATCACGAACGGCAGGAATGGAATGCCGAGCGCCACGTCAGCCAGACGCATCAGAAGCTGGTCGATCCGCCCGCCGAAATAGCCGGACACCAGACCGACGACAGTGCCGCAGCTCACGACCGCGAGCGCAGCAGCGATGCCGACGAAGAAGGCGCTGCGGGTGCCCAGCACGAGCTGGGAAAAGATGTCGCGGCCGAGATTGGTCGTGCCCAGGGGGAACTCCAGGCTCGGCTTGAGGTTTGCCGCGAGGTTGCCGTCCGGCAGGAACAGGATTTCGGTCGGGTCCTGCGTGACGATCACGTTCGCGAACGCCGCGACGAGGAGGAAGACGAGATAAATCGAAACACCCGCGATCGCGAGCGGGTCGGTCGGCGACAGCCGGATCAGGCGCATGAAGCGAGCGAACAGCCACGGCCGGGCCGTGGCTTCAGGCGCGAGGCGTCCCGCCCGGTCAAGCATGGGACACGCGCGGATCAAGTACGCTGTAGAGCAGATCGGCGATGAAGTTCATCACGATCAGCACGAGGGCGATGAACATGAACGCGCCCTGCGCCAGAGGATAATCCGCTGCCGCCACCGCCTCGACCAGGACGCGGCCGAGGCCCGGCCAGGCGAAGACGGTTTCGACCACGACGTTGCCGCCGACGGAGGCGCCGAGGCCCAGTGCGAAGGCGGTGACGACCGGCAGCAGAGCGTTGCGCGCCGCGTGGAGCAGCAGGATGCGCCATTCCGGAAGCCCCTTCATCCGGGCCATCGTGACGTAATCCTCCTGCAGGACGTCCAGCATGTTCGAGCGCATCAGAAGCAGCGGCAGACCCTGCAGATAGAGTGCCAGCGTGAGCGCCGGCAGCGCCAGATGCCGCAGGAAATCCGCCGAGGTCATGCGCTCGAGCGTGGAACCATAGGATACGCCGGCCGAGTTGGCGCCGCCGGAGGGGAGCCAGCCGAACCCGAAGGCGAAGATCGCCAGCAGCACCATGCCGAGCCAGAACTCAGGCGCCGCGCGCAGCGTCAGCACGACGGGGATCGCCACCGCCTCCGCGAGCGAGCCGCGGCGCCAGGCGAGCCATGCTCCCACGAGCACGCCGAAGACGTAGGCGATGGTGATCGCGACCAGCGTCAGCGCCAGCGTGTTCGGCAGCACGCCGAAGATGATGTCGAACACCGGCGCCTTGTTGCGGAACGACGTCCCGAACTCGCCCTGCGCCAGATTGGCGAAATAGATGAGGTATTGCTCGTGGAGAGGCCGGTCGAGGCCAAACTGCTTCAGCAGCGCTTCCTGCTGTTCCGCGGTGAAGGTGGTGTCGATATAGGCGAGCGTCGGATCGCCAGGCATCAGCCGGAACATGAAGAACAGAATCGTGGCGACCGCCCAGAGCACGAAGAGCATCTGGCCAAAGCGGATCAGCACCGAGCGCATCGTCCCTCTTCCCGGCCGCAGGCCGCCTCCGTCTTCGCCACCGCACCCTCATGAAACGATACGGGGCTGCGGTGTCCCGCAGCCCCAGTCGGAACGGGCGGGAGCAGCGCTCCCGTCCCGCTTACTCGCTGGTCAGCGTTTCCTTCTTGCCATTCGGGTAATGCAGCTTACCCCCGACCAGTTCGTAACCCGCCTTGGTAAGGAGCGCCTTCGACTCCTCGATGTTGGCGCGCGGCGGCGTGCCCGCATGCCAGAAGGGGAGTGCCGGCGAGATCATCGACGAAGCCGGCACCGCGAAACCGTTCCACGCCGCCTGCGCCATCAGGTTGCGGTTGACCGCGATCGACAGCGCCTGCCGGAAAGCCGGATCGTCGAACGGCGCGCGGCGAAGATTGTGGCCCACGAAGCGCATGCCCATGTCGACGGTGGACGCAACCTCGATCTCCTTCTGCTGGCCGGCGAGGTCGAGCAGGATCTTCGGATCACCGCGATAGTCCGCGAGGAAGTTGAGTTCGCCCGAGCGCAGCATGCCGAGGCTCGCCTCGTTGTTGGGCGTGATCCGCATGATCCAGCGATCCATCTTCGGCGCCGAGAAGTGCTGCGCGTTCTTCTCCAGAACGATTTCCTCGTTCAGCTTGAAGCGCGCCACCTTGAACGGGCCGGAGCCGACCGGCTGCTGCTCCTGATAGGATTCCGCGTTCTCGGGCTTGCCGTCGAGGCCCTTGAGGATCGGCTCCCAGACGTGCTTCGGGATCAGGTTGATCTTGGCGATCGACGAGATAAGGAAGGACGCGTTCGGCTGTTTCAGCTTGAACCGCAGACTGTCTGCGCCCGTCTTCTCGATGGTGGCGATGTTCGAGGTGAACGGCTTGTACATGGGCGACTCGTCGCCCATCGTCGCCTGGTAGGAGAAGATCACGTCGTCGACCGTGACCGTCTTGCCGTCGTGCCAGGTCATGTCCGACCGCATGACGACGTCGAGCGTCGTCGGATCGGCCCAGGTGACCGATTTCGCCGCCCAGGGCTGCGCCAGCCCGTCCGGGCCGATCCGCATGATGCGGTCCCAGACGAGTTCGGTGATCCAGCTGTCGGGCGCGCCGGAGATGTAGAGCGGATTGATGGAGTTGATCGTCTCGGTCGAGTTGGCGATCATGTCCTTTTTCGCGCCGGCAGGCTCCGCCTTCACGAAGGTCCAGAAGTTGCGGATGCCAATGCCGCCCTGATCGACAATCGAGGCCGGTTTCCACACCGACGAGAGATAGCCGACGGTGTTCTTGGGATGCACGAGGAACACGTAGGGCGCGTCCGCCGCCACTTTCTGCTGCGCTTCGACGACCAGCGCCTTGCGCTTGGTGACGTCGGTCTCCATGCGCTGCGCCTCGGCGATCTTGTCGTAGGCGGGGTTGGTATAGCCGACGAAGTTGAAGCCCTTCTCGGCGGTGGAGGAGTGGAACAGGTTGTAGACGAGTTCGTCCGGATCGCTGCGCTCAGGACGGCCGACCATGCGCCACATGGTCGTGTCCCACTTCGTCCGGTTGTACCAGACGAGGTCGGAGAGCTGCGGCCGTGGCAGGCCCTTCACCTCGACGTCGAGGCCCAGCTTGCGCCATTCCTGCGCGATGAGCTGCGCGGCCTGGAATTCCTGCGGATCGGCGGCCTGTGCCGCGGTCGACAGGACGATCTTTCGGATCTTGTCGCCTGCCGCCTGGGCGGGAAGGCTGAGTGCCGCGGCCATCGCCGCGACGGAGATCGAGAGCAGTGCGGTCCGGCGTCTGGCGGTCATTCAAACTCTCCCCTGAAAATTTCGCGAGCGCAGCCGCCCCACGTCGTCCTCTCGTTCGTTCAAGCGCGCGCCGCCGCCGACTGTACCAGAGCAGTGGCCGCACGCATCGCCGCGATGAAGCGGTTCAGTCCGCGCTGGAGCTGCACCCTTGCAAAACCCCGGCCGTACTCCGGCATGGCGGACATCTCGGACGCCACGGCAAGCATCGGCAGCGGCGGCACAGGCAGCGCCGGGTCGTGCCGGAAGCGAACCTCCCGGCTGAAGTTGATCGGCACGAGGATGCGCGCGAGCCCCATGATGACGTGATTGGCGGCCGCGGCCGGCAGCGCCTTGCGCTCGGTCATGGAATAGAAGGCCGCGAGCGCCGTATCGAGCTCAGAGAGCGCCGCATTCGCCGCACCGAACTCGCCGCCGGCGCCCGCGGCGTCGGCGTATTTTCCAAGGGTCGTCCTGAATTCGGCCGTCACCGCCCGCCAGTCGAACGGGAGGACTTCAGCATTGGCGACCCCCAGGACGCCAGCCAGATAAACCTTCATGTCGCGCAGGAGGATGTCACGATCGGCAATCTCGATCGTGTCGTTCTCCGTGTGCCACGCGATGTTGCCGCCGCAACCGCCTACGGCATAGTAACCCTTCTCGGCCCTCACGTCATCGGGCATCGTCGAACTGAGCATGAGGAAGCTCGAGATGCCAATGTTGTTGAACGAGTAATCGCCGGCGCGGTGCGGGCGCTCGGCATGGATCGGCAGGCCGCAGACGCCGTCGACGACTTTCGCGACGAAGGCCTCGGTCTCCGGCATCAGCGACAGGTCCTTGAAGGTCGTCGCCCAGCGGCAGCCGGGGCTGTCGCAGTTGATCTGCGCGACGCAGTTCTCGTCGAGATCGATCGCGTATTTGTCCGCGAACCAGGTCGAGCCCGCGTATCGTCCCGTGGAATGGCCCGGCCACCACGCGATGCGGACCGAGCGCCGCAGCGAGCCGCGGTGCTTCCACAGTACGCGGGCGAGCTCGACCATGGTCGCGTCGCCCGTCGCGTTGTCGCCGACGCCGACGTCCCAGCTGTCGTAATGACCGTGCAGCAGCACGAACTTCTCGGGTTCGACGGCCCCCCTGATCTCGACCACCGGGAGCTTCTGGTCGTACCAGCCCTCCTCCATCTCGGTCTCGAGCGTCACCTCGCCGCCCGCCTCGGCGATGGCGATCAGCGCCTTGCCGTCCGGATTGTTGACGGCGACCACGGGAATGCCGGGCTTGCGCGGCAGGTCGTCCAGATCGGGCGTGCCCCAGATCGAGGTGCAGATGCCCCAGTGGATGTCGATCCCGGGGTTGACCGCGATCACGCCGACCGCGCCCTTCTGCTCGAACTCGAGGATCTTGTGCGGGAACGCGAAGCCTTCCGAGATCACGATCTTGCCGCGGACCCGGTCGGCCGACGAGAGCGACGCGTCCTGGTTCTTGTCGAACAGCGTCCCGATCGTCCGCGAATAGGTCGCGGGCACATGGACGATCGGCGCCGTGCGCCCTTGCCGGCAATCGAGGGAATAGGCCGGCGGCTTGGCCCGGAACGTCCTGCCGCCCGATTTGACCCGGGCATCGAACGGGATCGAGAGATGCATGTGCGCATCGTGAACGGTGACGGGCACACCTGCCCCTTCGAGCGCGCCGACGATCATGGCAGCACTGGCGTTCACGTCCGCCGGCTTCCAGCGCGGGGTTCCGGCAAACGCCTCGACCAGCGCCCACGGAACGTCCAGCGACACGTCGCCCAGGATCGCCGCTTCTGTCATTCCACCCCCGAATTTCACTGTGCAAACTCGCGTTTCGAGGTGCAATGCTAGCACCAGCGTTGCAGGGCACAAGGGGCTTGTGTGCCGGTATTCTGCTCCAGGCGAACGATTTCAGATCGCGCCGGCCGGTCTCGGTCGCCAGCCCATGGCCTCGGAGCAGCGGCGGGACGCCTCGTCGACCGCCGCCCGATACGCGTCGGCGACGCCTTCGCCGAGGTGCTCGATCGTGCCCGCGACGCTGACGGCCGCGATCACCTCGCCGTCGCGTCCGCGGATCGCGGCCGCGATCGAGAAGGCGTTGCGATCGAGATCGCCGCGACTTTCGTTGGTGCCGGTTCGTCGGATGGCATCGAGCCGCTCGTCGAGCGCCGCGCGGTCGGCCAGAGCCGGCTCCGCGCGCCCGTCCAGCGCCCGGCCGATCACCTCGGCCTGGACGTCGTCGGGCGCGAAGGCGAGCAGGATCTTGGGGCCGCCACCCGCGTGCATCGGAATGCGGCGCCCGACCTGGGCATAGAGCTGCATCGATCCGGGCGCCGCCCTGGTCGCGACGCAGAGGCAATGCGCTCCGTCCCGCACGACGAGGTTGACCTGCTCGCCGGTGGAGCGGGCCAGATCGTCGAGGAAGGGCGCGGTGCGGGCGACCAGCAGCAGATTGTCCTGGGCGCTCGCGGCCAGATACAGTGGCCGGTAGCCGAGCGTGTAGGTGCGCGACGATTGCTCGCGGATCACGTAGCCACGCCTTTCGAGCGTGTAGATCAGCCGGAACACCAGGCTCTTGGTGTTGCCCGAGACCCGCGCGAGTTCGGTGACGCTGAGGCCAGGATGCTCGGCCAGGGCTTCCAGCAGGGACAGGGCACGGTCGACGGCGGAGATCGTATAGGGCATCGTTTGGTCGCGCTCCGCCCGGCCTCGGCGGTGGCACCTCCGCCCGTTGACCGGGCGAGTTCATTCGGCGAGACGCGTTTTCGTAACGCGAAATCGCGCGCCGTACAACGCTCAGGCTGCGAGCCGGGGCTCGAATGCGGCGATCAGGCGATCGGCCGTCCTCACCTGATGCAGGACGTGATTGAGCCGACGCTTCAGCCCGGCTGCCACGAACCGGTACCGATCGGATGCCGGGTCCAGACCGGCCAGCGACAGCGCGTTCTTCAGGAGCGGCAGCGCGCGCGACCCCAGCGCCGGGTCGTGCTCGAAGCCGGTCTTCTCCTGATAGAGCACCGGATTGAGCGTCCGGGTCAGCGCGAGCAGCAGCCGGTTCGCGTCCGCCGTCAGCGTCCGGTCGTTCAGTCCGGTGAGGCGGCGTTCCAGCGCCTCCGCCCTGCGGCCGAGAGCGGCCACCTCGCGCTCCGCGGCCGCGAAGTCGACGGCGCTTCCGGCCGCCTCGCGGTACTCGCGCAGCGCGCCGAGGTAATCGTCGGCGATCGCGCCGATCCGGAGCGGCAGCAGTTCGGCGGTGGCCAGCCGGCCGAGTATCGCGGTGTAGAGCCGCGTGTCCTGCGCGAGGATTTCCGGATCGATCTTGTCGAGGGTCTCATGCTCGGAGTGCCACCACCAGGCGCCGCCGGAGCCGCCGACGTTGGGGTCACGGTTGGGATCGTCCGGCGTCAGCATGCTGTAGACCGACATCGACGACAGGCCGACGCCCCAGAACGACTGGTCCGCCGCGCGCGACGGCCGGGTCGAGCTGACGTATTTGTCGGCGCGCTTGCCGATGGCGAGCTGTGCGTCGGAACTCGTCAGCGTCGTCCAGCCGGTGATCTCGGTCACCATCGCCTCGTTGAAGGCCGATACCTCCGCCATCTGGTGCCGCGGCACGTAGACGGTCGCGCCCTTAACGCCGGGCGAGTCGATGTTGAAATAGACGATGGCCCGGTCGTGCAGGTCTTGCCAGAACGTGTCCGCATACCATGTCGAGCCCGAGTAGCGCCCGTGCGAGTGGCCGGGCCACCAGGCGAAGCGGACGCCGTAGCGGAGCTTGCCGCGGGCTTCGTTCAGCACCCTGGCGAGTTCGAGCACGCAGGCGTCGCCCGTCACGTTGTCCGTCGAGCCGTCGAACCACGAGCAGTAATGTGCGCCGACCAGCAGGAACTCCGGCTCCTCTCCGGGGATCTCGGCCACCGGAAGCCGCACCTCGCGCCACCCCTCGAAGACCTCGGCGACGAGCGTCGCCTCGACCGCGCCCTTCGCGAGATCGGCCCGGATTCGCGCGCCGTCGACGGCGCTGATGGAGGCGACCGCCAGACGCGGGATGTCGCGGGCCTGATCGAACTCGGGCGTGCCCCAGACGGGCGTGATGATCATCTTGTGCCGTTGCCGGCCGGCCGACATGCAGACCATGCCGAGCGCGCCATGCCTCGCCGCCAGCACCGCGTTGTGCGGCGACGGCAGCTTGCCCACGAGCGCGATCTTGCCGGTGAGATCGCGGCCGGCGAAGTCCGCGGCCAGCCCGTCGCCGACGTCGACGAGCGGCGCGGTGATGCCGCCGTCGGGAGTCGAGGCGCCGAACGCCACGCCGACGGCCGGCAGATCGTAGCCGCCCGCACCCCCGATGCGCAGCGCCGTCCGGACGGGATGGCTGACGTAGGACTGGAACCGATGGACTTCGTGGGCGATACCATAGGCAGCGAGCTTGCCCGTCAGGATATCGCAGGCGGCCGCTTCCGCGGCGCTCCCCGACACCTTCTCGCCGAGCGCGCACAGCGCCGTGCACGTCTCCATCAGGCGATCGGAGGAGACGAGCGGCCGCAGCGCGACGTCGATCTGAGACATGGAGCCACCAGGTTTTGCGCGGACGCGCAGGAGGGGTCGGCCGACAGCAACGATTTCACGGCCGAGGGCGGGCTTTAGTGCGCTCGTCCGGCCGGGTCAATTCGAGTTGTCCGACGGGGCGTTCGAGGGCGCTCGCGGTGGGGCCCCGCCGGTGATATATCCGTCACATGAGCAGGAAACGATCGGCCGCCCTGAAGCCGGCCGACGACAGCCGGCGCGATGTCGCTTCCGGCCTGATGACGCCCGTCCTGCTGGCTGCGCTGGCGGAGGTCGCCCTCGCCGCCGGCGCGGTCGTCTTGCGGCACGCCGGAGAGCGGGTCGCGCTGAAGCGGGACGGCAGTCCGGCCACCGCCGCCGACGATGCGGCAGAGGCGCTGATCCTCGATGCGCTCGCGCGTCTGCTGCCGGGCCTGCCGGTGATCTCGGAGGAGGCGTCGGGACGGGGCGACGTGCCTCTCACCCATGGCCTCTTCGCCCTCGTCGATCCGCTCGATGGCACCAAGGAGTTCGTGGCGGGCGACCCGGAGTTCACGGTCAACCTCGCGCTCGTGGAGCACGGGCGCCCGTTGGCCGGCGTGATCTTCGCTCCGGCGCTGAACCGGCTCTGGCTCGCCGGCAACACGGTGGCGATGCCCGCGGAGACGATGCGCGTCGCGCCCGGTGAAAGTCTCGCCTCGGCGACGGACCGGCGCAGGATCGCGGTCAGGCGCCGCGGCACGCTGCTGTTGCCGCCGGTGCCGGACGAGGGCCTCGTCGCGGTCGCCAGCCGCTGGCACTGCACCGCACGGACGGAGGATTTCCTGGGACGCCTGACGATCACCGACCGCCGGTCGGCCGGCTCGTCGCTGAAGTTCTGCCTCGTCGCGGAAGGGCTGGCCGACGTCTATCCGCGCTTCGGCCCGACGATGGAATGGGACACCGCGGCAGGCCAGGCCGTGCTGACCGCCGCAGGCGGCGAGGTACGCACCATCGACGGCGCCACCCTCACCTATGGCAAACGCGAGGCCGGGTTCCAGAATCCCGAGTTCATCGCGACGTCGGATTTCGCCGCCGTCGCCCACGCCTGCGGTTGAACATGCCTGCGGCTGAGCATGTCTGCGGCTGAATACTGCTGCCGCCGGTCGATCAGACGCCCGCAAAGGGATCGTCCGGTGACGCAGGC
>CAZVMY010000014.1:0-17685 GCA_964628955.1 uncultured Methylocystis sp. | reverse complement strand
TCTCGACGAACAGGTTCCGGTCGCCGAGACCGCGCGTGTAGGCGTCGTTCACGAAGGCCACGTCGACCTTGGCGCCCGCCGGCACGCTGGCGTTGACCCGGTACTCCGCCGCTGTGGCCGAGTTGACCGTGATCGTGCTCACGCGCGATCCGTTGACCCGGACCTCGGCCCGCGGCCAGACGCCGTTGAGCGCCGTGCCGCTCGCCCGCAGCACGATCGTGCCGGGCGGGGTCGAGCCCGTCGTCTGCGCCCCGGCGGCGCCCACGAGCGCGAGCGGGATCGCCGCTCCCAGCCCCAGCGCCGCCAGCGTCCCGGCCAGGACCGCCCTGCGGCGTACGGAGCCCGGCGTTCGAATGATCTGAGCAATCGTCTGCAATACTGCCTCCCACCCGAGCAATCTCGTGCTCGGACGGTGGTCGAGCCTCCCTAACCGAATCCTTGTTCCGATTGACGAAACGCGCGGCCATCGGCGACATGTGATCGAAACGTGACCGATCGACCTGCCGGAGACCTGCGAGAATCGGCATCGATCGCAGTTCACGTTTTCGGGAGCAGCCCGGTACGGTCCTCGCACGCTGGCCGGACGATCGCACCTCCCGGCTTGAATCGTCTGTGAAAACCGACCGGAACAGGCGCCCCGACAGGGGGCGACAGGCGCGCCGGCCCCGTTACCCGGACCCGGCCGGCGATGAGTTAACCATCCGTTCACCATACGGCCCCAAGGGTTAAGCGGGGTCCGGGGCGTTTACCGTTCTGAAACGTCACGGAAAATGAGACGGAGAGGACGGCATTGAGGCGTTGGATCGTTCTCCTGCTCTGCGCGGCGATCCCCGCCTGCCAGGCGCGGCAGCCGGCCGCCGTCGCGACGGGAGCGCCCGACACGACCGGCGGCATCGCCAGAGGCGTCGTGGCCGGCGCGCGCCTCCCACCGCCCGACCAGCTTCCGCCCCGTCCGGCCTCGCGCGAGATCGCCGTCTATCCCGGCGGCACGCCTCTCGCCCCTGCCGTCCCGGCCGTGCGCATCGCGCGCGGCGGACAGGTCGAGCTCGATCTGGTGGACGTCGACATCGAGACCGCGGCCCGCGCGGTGCTGGGCGACCTGCTCAAGGTCAATTTCAGCATCGACCCGCAGGTCACGGGCCGCGTCACGCTCCGCACCCCCTCGCCTATCTCGATCCGGCAGAGCGTGTCGCTGCTCGAGAACGCCCTCGCCCAGGCCGGCGTGTCGCTCGTCGAACAGGACGGCGCCTATCTCCTGACGATGAAGCCGGAGGGCAAACCCGTACCGGGATCGCTCGCGGTCCGGGCGCAGGGCGGCACGGCGCTCGGCGCCGGAAGCCGCGCGGTGGCGCTGAAGCACGTCTCAGCCAAGGAGATGGCCGAACTCATCCAGCAACTCGCGCCGGACGCGGTCGCCCGCATCGACGCCGAGCGCAACGTCCTGGTCCTGCGCGGCACCGGCGCCGAGTTCAACGCGCTGATGGAGACAGTGCGCACCTTTGACGTCGACTGGCTGGCCAACAAGTCCGTCGGCCTCTTCCGGATCGAGACGATGTCGGCCCAGCTCATGAGCAAGAGCCTCAACGAGATCCTCGTCAACGAGAACATCAACGGCGCCCTCGCCCGCGTCACGACGCTGGACGCGAACAACTCGCTGCTGGTGGTCGCGAAGACGCCCCAGGTGCTCACGAGCGTGCGCCGCTGGATCCAGCGGCTGGACCGGCCCTCGGCGACCGCCCTCCATCTCTACCCCTACCAGATGCGCCACGCGCGCGCGTCGCAGGTCGCCCCACTGATCGCGGGCGCGCTCGGCTTCGCCACGGTCTCGAACGCCCGCGAGGGCGGACCGGGCGGCGGCGCGCGCTCCGGCGCTGGCGGAGGCGCTTCCAGCGGGTCGGGCGGATCGCTCGGCGGCTCCGGCGGAAGCGGCTTCGGAGGCAATGGTGGCGGAGGCAATGGTGGCGGAGGTCGGGGTGGCAGCGGGCCGGGCGGCGGCGGAGGGAGTTCGTTCGGCTCGGGAAGCGGTATCGGCACGCAGGCGGGGGGCTCGCGCGGCGCCTTCGGCGGCGGCGGCGGTGGTGGCGTCGGATCGCCGGACCCAGCCCGCGCCCTCCTCCAGCAATCGGGCCGCTCCGGCGGTGCAGCTGCCCCGGACGCCGGCGGCGGTGGCAGCGACCAGAGCGCGAGCCGGATCGTGGTCGACGAGACCAGCAACAAGCTGCTGATCTACGCGACCAGCGAGCAGTACAAACGTGCCCAGGAGTTCCTGCGCGCGCTCGACATCCCGGAAAAGCAGGTGCTCGTCGAAGCGACGATCATCGAGGTGACGCTCACCGACGACCTGCGCTACGGCACGCAGTACTTCATCGACCGCGTGATCAACGGCACGCAGCTCACCGCCAGCCTGAACACCGGCACCGCCGACCAGCCGATCGCCGGGATTCCCGGTGCTTCCATCGCCGTCGGGCTCAACACCCAGGCGATCGTGGACACGCTGAGCCGGATCACGCGCGTCAACATCATCTCGTCGCCCAATCTGATGGTTCTGAACAATCAGCCTGCGCGCCTCGTCGTCGGCGATCAGGTGCCCATCACCCGGCAGACGCGCACCGATCCGCTCAACGTCGGCAACTTCACCGTCAATTCGATCGATTTCCGCGATACGGGAATCATCTTCGACATCGTGCCACGCATCAACGCGGCCGGGACGATCACGCTGGAGATCCTCCAGGAAGTCTCGTCGGTGAAGCGGGGCGACCAGACGCTGACGCCGACGTTCTCGCAGCGCCGGCTCAACAGCGTCGTCACCACCGACAACAACGAGACCATCGTTCTCGGCGGTCTGTTCTCGAACGACCGTCAGGCCGGCACCAGCGGCATCCCGATCCTCAGCGAGATACCGCTGCTCGGCGGCGTATTCGGCACGCAGACCGGCAACCAGACCAAGACGGAACTCCTCGTCCTGATGTCGGCCAGGATCGTGAACAACCGCGAGGATGCCCGCGCCGTCACGCAGGAGATGCGCGGCCGGATCGATGCGCTGCGGCTGACCAACCCGAATACCTGCCGCAGTCACGCCTGCCTCGCCACGACGCGCCAGCAGTGACGAGCTCGCGCCAGCCTCGTCGGCAATGACGATCAGCGCATCCGCTGTTCGAGGACGGTGACGCGCGGACCGCCGTCGCTGCCCGCGCCGACCGTCACCAGAGCCTCGATCCGCGCGACCGGCCCGACGGCGAGCCGGCCCGTGACGCTGATCGTGTAGCCGGGCCCCTCTTCCTCGGTGACGAACTGCTGCGCGCCGGCGAGGTTGGGCGGTCGGGAGCGTCGGCTGCGCGCGGTTCGTATTTGCGCGATCAGCGCCGGCGTGACGTTCGGCAGACTGCGCAGGACACGCTCGTCCGCGGTGAGCACGTTGATCTTCGCCTCGCGCGTCATCACCGTGACGGACGGCAGCAAAGCAGCTACGAACGCAGGCGGCAGTTCGACCCGGCTTTCGAGCTCGCTGACATGGGCGAGGCGCCGCCGGCCGCGGATCGCCAACAGAGGTTCGACGTTTGGCGGCATGACGCCCGCGTCCGCGGCGACGAGCGCGAACGCTCTCGCCAGAACCTCGGGCGTCTGCTCGTTGAGGTCGAGCTTGCCCCGCTCGTCGGCGATAGCGACCGTCGCCGTGCCATCGGCGAGCGCCAGGTCGAGCGTCGTCGCGTCTCGCGGCAGCACGCGCTCGGGCAATGGTCGCGCGAGGTCGGCCAGTGCAACCTCCAGACCGGCCCGCGCCAGCTCGCGTGCGCGGATCAGGTCGGTGTTGTTGCGCAGCATCGCCCCGTTCAGCCGCGACGTCGCCGCGACCGAGGCGGCGGCGAGCGCGAGGATCACCACGAAACCGAGCGTGACCACGAGCGCGAAGCCGCGTTCACCGTGGCGTGAAGCGATCGTGGCGCCATCACCGCTCATGGTCGCCCGCTCATGGTCGCCCGCTCGCTGGCGCACCGGCCGGCGGGTCGCGCTCGCAGGCGCTGCCCCGGCAGGTGACGGCCGCGGGGAGGCTGAACGACAATACCGGGCCCGACCGGGACATGAGCGCCACGCGCGATGGCAGCCTGTCGCGCTGCGACCAGGTCGACGTCCATCTCACGCGGCCGGCCTCGCCCTCGGCGTAAGCGAAAGCGAGCGGACCGGCCCAGTCGAGCAGCAGCGAGGACGCCTGCCCGTCGTCGCTGGCTCCCAGCAGGCTTCTGGTCGCCGTCAGGCGGCTGCTTTCGCCGGCGGTCGTCTCGTCGCGCTCGATGCTCAGGCGTGCGCGAGCCACCCGAAGCCCGCCCGCAGCGCCCGCCACGGCCATCGAGAACTCCACGTCGGAGACCGACCCAGTCAGGCCGGTCAGCCCGCCCGCCACCGGTTCCGGCACGAGGAGGGCGCTCGCGAACCAGCCTTCGAGCACGCGCCGCGTGACCATGCCATCCAGAACCGGATTGGGATCGGGACGCACGACGCGCAGCATCATCCGGCTCGACCACGTCGCGCCCTGGAGGAGGAGCATGACGAGCCCGAACACGCCGAGCGCCACCAGCGCCTCGATCAGCGTGAAGCCCCGCTCGCCGCGCCAGCGCCGGATCATGACTCAACCCCGCCCGGCGCGCAGGGTGTCGAGCGTGATCGACCCGCCGCCCCGTGCCGCGCGCACGCTGACGCGCACCCTGAAGAGTGCAGGCACGGCGACGGTGCGGCCGTTGACGGCGATGCCGGCCACCGGCTCGATCTCGAGGCGCCATGCCGCGCCGTCCACCGCCTCGCCACGGAGCGCGCCGGCGCGCAACGGCACCTCGGCGCCGACGGAGCCCAGCAGGTCGAGCGCGATCGCAGCCACGGCGGCGGAGCTGTCCGACCGCGTCTGCAGCAGCATCGCGCTGCCGTTCGAGGCATAGAAGGCGAACAGCGCGCTGGCGGCGATGACGAGCGCCGCAAGCACTTCCAGAAGTGAGAACCCGCCCTCGGGGCGCCTAGCTGCCGGAAAGGCCATCGCGCAGCCGCTGCCGTCCCGTCAGCGCCTCGATCTCGATCTCGCTGACGCGGTCCCTGATCTCCAGCCTGACGGAACCGCCACTGGTGCTCCCGTCCGGGTGGAAGACGATCTGGCCCGAAGCGGGGCCTGACCCGTTGATGATCTGCGCACCGACCTTGAGCACACGCGCGTCGACCACCGCGCCGCGCGCCCGCAGCACGCCTGCGGTCGGGTCGACGCTGACGATGGCCGGCGCTCCCCGCCGGATCGAACGTCCGCGGACGGTTTCGAGCCAGGCCGCCACCGACCGCCTCTCCTCGAGGATCAGCGCGCCGTCACGCGCCGGACCAACGGCCACGCCCGCGACAGCGGCGACGGCCGCAACGACCAGCAGGGCTGCCACGACCTCGAAAATCGTGAAGCCGCGTTCAGCGCAGGCGCGTGACGGCATTGCCGCCACCATCGGCGCGGTCCTTCCCCGTCAGGGACAGGCGGACCTGACCATCGACGATCTCGTACCGGAACGGCTGTCCCCAGGGATCGAGCGGAACCTTGCCGCCCTTGAGGTAGGGCCCGCGCCAGCCGGGGATGCCCTGCCGGCCATCGACGAGGCTGGAAAGGCCTTCCGCTTCGCTCGGATAGCGGCCGACGTCGAGCAGGAACACGTCGAGGGCGGAGCGCACCTGTTCGATCTGCACGTCGGCGGTCTTGGCCCGCGACGACTGGAAGACGCCGAGCACGTTAGGACCGACGAGGCCGACCAGAAGCCCCATGATCGCCACGACCACGAGGATCTCGACCAGCGAAAACCCGCGCTGGCCCGTCGATCTACTAGAGGATCGTCTGGTTGATCGCGAGGATCGCGCTGAAAAGTCCATAGAGCAAACCGCCGATGACGACGCCGAGAATGACCAGGACCATGGGCTGGAACAGGATAACGAACTGTTTCAGCGATCGCTCGATATCCTCGTCGAGCATGTCCGCGCTGCGCAGGAGCATCGTGCCGACGGCGCCGGTTTCCTCTCCGATTCGCGTGAGTTGCAGGACCAGGTGCGGGAACAGCTCCGTCCCGGCGAGCGCGTCGGAGAGACTGGCGCCATCACGCAATCGTGCACGCGCCTGATGCAGCCGATCGGCCGCCTCGCCGGCTTCGCCGCGGGCCGCAACGTCCACGGCGGGCAGGAGCGAGACGTTGCGGGCGAGCAGACTGCCGAGCGTCCGGCAGAAGCGCGTGACGGTGACGAGGCGCCCGAGGCGCCCGACCGCGGGCAGACGCGCCGCGACACCGAGCACGCTGCGCTCCAGCCCGCCGCCGCGCGCGGCGCGCAGCAGAAGCAGCAGCGCCACCAGAGCCGCCGGCCCCAGGATCCATCCGACCGACTGCAGCCAGCGCGACAGACCGAAGACGATGCGGGCCGGTAGGGGCAGGACGAGGCTCGGATCGGAGACCAGCGCCTCGAACTGCGGGATCACGAACAGCAGGATCGTCAGAACCGACGCGGCCGCGACGACGGACAGGATCGCGGGATAGATCAGGGCGGAGACCACCTGGCCGCGCAGGCGGTTCCGCTTGACGACGAGTTGCTCGATCTCGGCGAAGGCACGGCCCATCTGGCCGGAAACCTGACCGGCCTCGATCAGCGCGACGACCGTCGCATCGAACGCGGCCGGGAACCGTGCGAAAGCCTCGGCCGGCGCGGCGCCCGCACGCATTGCCGTGCGGATCGCCAGCGCGAGCCGGCCGGCGGCGTCGGACTGGCTGGCGCCAAGGATCGCCAGTCCGCGGTCGAGCGGAACGCTGGCCTCGGTCATCCGCGCGATCTGCCGGATGAAGAGTTCGAGCTGCGCCGGTGACAGGCGTGCGGGGGCCGCCTCCTCCGACGCCCCTCCCGTGGCAGGCTGAAGCGAAATGTGCCTGCGGCCGCCCGCCGTCGGCGCATCGGCTCCGGCCCGCTCGATGCCGACCGCGAACCAGCCCCGGGTCCGCAACGCGCCGGCGACCTCCGCCCGGGAGTCGCCTTCCAGCGTTCCCGTCACGGTCTGGCCGGAAGGATCGATCGCGGTGAAGACGAAGATCAACGCCCCTCCCTCACGAGACGCCCGTTTCGAGCACGCGCAGCACCTCGTCCACCGTGGTCTCGCCCGCGACCGCCAGAGCGAGGCCGTTGTGGAAGAGGCTGCGCGCCGGGCTCGGCTCACCCCGTGCCACGGCCTTCACCGCGTCGGCGTCGAGGGCCTCGAACACGGCTCGCCGGCCCGCATAGCCGGTGTTGTTGCAGCCTGGACAACCGCGTGCCGTCTTCAGCCGCCAGACGTCGCGCGACGGCAGCCGCGCCGCCGCGCGCTCCGCAACGGCCTGATGCGGATGGCCTGGCGCGAGAGGTGCGGCGCAGTGACGGCACAGGCGGCGCACGAGACGCTGTGCCCCGGCGAGCTTGAGCACCGCCTCGACCAGATAGGGCTCCACGCCCATGTCGATCAGCCGTGGCACCGCGGTCGCGGCGTCGTTGGTGTGCAGCGTCGAAAATACGATGTGCCCGGTCAGCGCCGCCTGGATGGCGACCCGCGCGGTTTCGAGGTCGCGGATCTCGCCGACCATGATCACGTCGGGATCCTGCCGCAGGAACGTGCGCAGCACGGATGCGAAAGTCAGCCCGATCTCGGGATTCGCCTCGACCTGCACCACGCCGGGAATGCGGATTTCGACCGGATTCTCGACGGTCACGATCTTGCGGCTCTGGTCGTTCATCTCGCTGAGCAGCGCATGCAGTGTCGTCGTCTTTCCCGACCCCGTCGGGCCCGTGACGATGACAAGGCCGCTGCGCTGCGTCAGGCCCCAGCGATAGGCGTCGAGCACGTCGGGCGGCATTTCGAGCGCGTCGAGACTGCCGGCGTTCTGCTTCAGGTCGAGCAGGCGCAGCGCCATGGACTCGCCCGTCACCGTCGGGACCGTCGAGACGCGGATGTCGATCTTCTCGCCCTGCGCGCGGTGCCGGATGCGGCCGTCCTGCGGAAGCCGGCGCTCGCCGATGTCGAGCCCGGCGAGGATCTTGAGGCGCGAGAGCACGCCGGGAAAGAGCGCGGACGGCACCTGCCGGTCCTCGACCAGGAGGCCGTCGATCCGGAGCCGCAGCCGCGCATGGCTCTCGAACGGCTCGAGATGGATGTCGGTCGCCTTCTTCTCGACCGCGCTGGCGAAGATGCCGTCTACGAACCGGATCGTGGGAGCGTCGTTGGCGAGCTCGATCAGCTGGTCGGCGTTGCCCGGATCGATCGTGCGGAGCGCTGCGGTGTCGCCCGACCCTTCCATCCGCTGCGCGCGCTGCCGGGCGAGCGCCGCCTCGACGTCGCGTTGCGGCGCGACGCGCAGCTCGACCGGGCGCCGCAGGGCGAGCCGCGCGCCCTTGATCAGGTCTGGATTCCAGGGATCGGCGGTCACGATCACGGCGCGGTCCGCCGAGAGCTCGACCAGAACCGACGCAGTCTCCTCCTGGAACGTGATCGACAGCCGCTCGCCGTCCGGCAGCGTCTCCGGCAGGTCTTCCAGCCGGACGAAGCGCAGGCCGGCGCATTCGGCGACCGTTTCCGCCCAGACGGATTGCGAGACGAGGCCGAGCCGGTCGAGGACGGCCGCGATCCCGGCGCCGGTGGTCCCGACGATCGATTCCGCCTCGGCCAGGGCCTCTCGTCTGAGCTGGCCGAGACGGACGAGCGCCAGCGCCGCATCCATTGGCGTGGCCGCGGGCTCGGAACGACGAAGCGCGAGGGAAGACGAGTTCAACGGCACACCACGCGATGGACGCGTCGGACGCCGCCATGGAACCCGCTCGTGGCTAACATCGCGTAAACACGGCTGCCGGATCGTGGCCGCCGACCTCGCACGGCTGTACGGGTCACGCGATCGTTATGGTAAGCCAGGCGAGCCAGAAGCCGAGAGCGAGAAAAACGCCGAACGGTGCCCTGTGCGTCCCAACCGGCCGGCCCAGCCGTCGCGCGACCACGATCGTGAACAGTCCGGCCGCAAGGGCCGCAAGCGCGATCGCGATCGATCCCGCAAGCGGGCCGAGCCACGTGCCGAGTGCCGCCATGAGCTTCACGTCGCCCCAACCGAGCCCGTCGATGCCCCGCCATCGCCGGTAGAGCAGCGTCAAGGCGAGCGGGATGCCGCCCCAGACCAGCAGGCCGGTCAACGCAGACGCCGTGTCGGGGGTGGTTACGAGCCCGATGCACAGGAGCGGCAGGGTCAGCCGATCGGGCAGCAGGAACGACCGGGCGTCGGTCAGGGCCAGCAGCCAGAGGATCAGCCCGAGCGCCGCGGTATCCGGTCCGATGCCGGCCGGAACGACGAGAGCGAACGGAAGCGTGAACGCGGCGGCCAGCAACATTGCGGTCCGCCGAAAGGACGCGCGCCGTGCGAGGCCTCGGGCGGCACCGGGCGGTCGGGGCGGCAGCGTCCGCCGCGCGCGGCGCAGATAGCCCCGGACCATGCCGACCACCGCGGGCTGGGCCAGCGTCGCTAGCAGCAGCGCCGCCACGGTCCATGGATGACGGAGGACCGCCAGCGCGACGTCCGGCGGCAGATGGAGGCTCACCTTTGCTGTCGCGAGAGGCTGACCGAGGTCCCGTCAGGCGCCGTGAACACGACGTCGGTCGTCGTCACCTCGCTGAGCACGTGATCCTGCAGCACGTCGCCGCGCCGGAGCGGGTGGGTGACGGACTGCTCGCGATGGGTGACGAACACGATCAGGTCGGCTCCGCTCCGGGCCGTGCCGGAAACGTGGTGGAGGTCGACGAAGCGTGGGGCCGGTGGCGGCGGGGCCGTCGACTCCGCCGCCGCCGGCGGCGGGCGACGGCGCGCAGGATTGAACAGGGGCTTCTCGGCCAGATCGGGCAGCGTCAGGTCGACCAGCGCGAGTCGTTCGCGAGGCAGCACCGGATCGGGCCGGGACGGCGGCACGATGCTCGGCCACCAGATGCCCAGCGCCACCAGCGCGGCAAGGCCGGCTGCCGGGCGTTCGAGCCCCATGCTGCCGAGGCGCGCGGACGTTCGCGCGATCATGGCCGCCGTCCCGCCACCGGCTGCCAGAAGCCGGCGAGATCGAGCACGAGACTGAGCCGCCGATCGCCCGCCGGGAGTGCGGACTCCGCCGGACCGCTGGCCGGTTCGGGCTGCGCTTCCAGCCCTTCCAGAGCGAGCAGCGGGTCGCCGGTGGCGAACGCCGCCAGCAGCGGCCCGAACGCGCTCTCGGGCAGTCGCAGGCTGACCCGCAGCTTCAGCGTGCCGAGGTCGGCGCGCCGGTCGTTCGGCAGCGTCTGCAAGGTCTCGAGGGTGGCCCCGTGCCGGCCGGCCGCCGCCTTGATCGCCGTCTGCAACGCGGCCTGCGCCTCGGCAGGCGTTCGACCGGCGAGGCGGCCCGACGATGCCGGCACCGGGGATTGAACCCCGGCGCCCCGGGCGTCGCTCGCGGCGATGGCGTGGCGGGCGCTCGCCAGAGCGGTCTGGCTTTCCTCGACCAGCGACGCGAGGCCGAGCAGCGATCCGGCCAAAAGGCCGATCGCGCCGAGGGCGGCTGCCAGCAGCGCCGCGATCGCCTTCCCGCGATAGTTCCAGGCGAGCGGGACGCGCAGCGCGCTCATCGCCTCAGCCCCAGTCCGGCGGGCACGGGCTGGAGGACGAGCATGGCTCCGACACGAAAGCGTTCGATGCCGTCGCCGGCGTCGCGCGATACCGCCGATCGCAAGGTGACGTCGCGGAGCCGGGACACCTCGCCGAGCAGGCGCAGCACGTCCGCGGCGGACGGCGCGGCCAGGGCGAGTTCGACCTCTCCGGCGGCGAGTTTCATGCTTTCGACCCAGACGCCCTGCGGCAACCGTCGCGCGAGATCGTCAAGCAGGACGGCCCGGTTGACCGAGGCGAGGCGCGCGTCGTCAATCCGGGCTTGCGACGCCGCTGCCGACGCGCCGCTGCGAATGTCGGCGAGCGCCTGTTCGGCCTCGCCGCCGAGCCAGGCCAGCGCCGCCACGTTGTAGACCGCATTGGAGAGAGCCGCCAAAGCCACGAAGAGGGCCGCGAGACCCGCCGTCCGCAACGGCTTGCGCCAGCGCAGGGCGCCGCTCCATGGCGAAACGGGCGCATGACCAAGCCAAGACGGCCGCGCGACCCACGCGATCCGGTCGCCGTCGGCGGCGAGGCACGCGACCGACGCGGGCGCGATCCCGGCGGCGGCGAGAATGGCGATCGCCCGATCGATCGTCTCACGATCGCCGATCCCGACCTGGAGATCGACGGCCTCCGCCGATCGCGACCTGAGCACATGGAAGACACGGTCCGCGCCCTCGGCGAACGGCGAGCGGTGGGCCACGGCATGCGCGACCATGCCATCGAGAAAGCGGGTCGGCGCATGAGGAAGCGCCAGAGCCTGCGTGAGCAGCGCCTCTTCGGCGATCGCGAGGCCGACGGTGGCGTCCGTCCCGAGCGCACGCAAGGCACCGAGAAGATCGGCGCCGGCGAGATCGGCCTCGGCCTCGGGCCGGCTGGTGAAGCCATGGCGGAGGCCGACCCGTTCGAGCAGACCGCCCTGCCCGACCCTTGCGATCTGGAGCCCGTCGAAATCGAGGATGACCACGGCATCGGGCGCCGGGACGGCGGTGATCCGCTCCGGCAGCACGAACCGGAGCCCGTCCGTCACGAGGTCGACGATGGCCTGGGCGTCACGCCATGCCTGCTGCGCCTCGAGGCGCCGGCGCACGGCGTCGAGCCCCTGCCGCCACGCTCCGGCCTCGAGACGAAGAGCCCGCATGTCCCGCCAAGTCCCGCTCTGCCCGACGCGATCCTGCCCCCGGTATCGTAAACAAGTCCTTTCCACGGGGGCGACAGGCACGCGCGTTGCCGCGCCCGAACGGTCCGGGAAACAGCCTCAGGGCGTACTGAACGACGAAAAACGAGGGGGGTGGTGGGAGAGGTAGGACTCGAACCTACGAAGGCATAGCCAGCGGATTTACAGTCCGCCCCCTTTGCCGCTCGGGACACTCTCCCGCGCCCGTTCGGGTGAGACCACCCAGCAAACGCCACCTGCCGCCGGGGCGGAAGTCGCGGGGTTATGGTGAGACGGGCCGGCGCTGTCAACCTGAAACGAACGCTTGCCGGCCAGCGGGCGCAGCCCTATCGCGAAGCGGTCAACCAAGCGGTCGAACGGAGTCCTGGCCTTGGCCGACGACAGCAGACGCCGCTTCGGCGGCCCGCCCCGCGGCAAATCCGGCAGATTCGGCGAGCGGCCCGGCGCCGGGCGCGGCACGGGCCCTCGGCAGCCGTCCGCCGGCGAGCGGCCGGACGGATTGCAGGTGCTCTACGGCCTGCATACGGTGCGCGAGGCGCTCGGCAATCCGAACCGCCGGTTCGTGCGCCTCATCGCCACGGAAAACGGCGCGCTGCGGCTCGCCGAGGACGGTCCGCTGCCGCTGGAGCCGGTCATCGTGCGGCCGGACGACATCGGGCGGCAGCTCACGCCGGACGCGGTGCATCAGGGGGTTCTTCTGCTGGCCGAGCCACTTGCGGCGCCGGACCTGGAGGCGATCGCCGACGATGCGATCGTCCTGGTGCTCGACCAGATCACCGATCCACACAACGTCGGTGCGATCCTGCGCACGGCGGCGGCGTTCGGCGTCGCGGCGATCGTGACCACGCAGCGGCACAGCCCCGAGGTGACCGGCGTGCTCGCCAAGGCCGCGTCGGGCGGCCTCGAACACGTGCCCATCGTTCACGTCGGCAATCTCGCGCGCGGGCTGGCGGGCCTCGGCACGCGCGGCTTCCTCCGCATCGGCCTCGATTCCGATGCCGGGCAGGACATCGGCGAGGTCGCGGTGCGCCGGCCTGTGGCGCTGGTCCTGGGCGCCGAGGGCAAGGGCCTGCGGCAGTTGACGCGCGAAACCTGCGACGTCGTCGCGAGGCTGCCGACGCCGGGCGCCATTCGCTCCCTGAACGTCTCCAACGCCGCGGCGATCGCGCTCTACGCGATCACGCGCGCCGCGTCGGCAGACACTCAGTTGCCGCGAATGCCGTAGATCACCTCGATGCCGCGCGGCGTCTCGCCCTTCTGCGCCCCCGGCACCTCGTAAAGCGCGGCGCCGCCCGATCCGACGGATCCCGATCCGCCGGCCGGCGTCAGGACCCTGTAGGCCCGATCGTCGTCGACCTGCTGCGCCGGGTAGCTGTAGCCGTCGAACGCCGGCCCGGGCGTGACGATGGTGCGCCCGCCCGCGGTGCGCGAGACGATAGAACCATTCGGCAGGACGAGCCCGTAGTTCTGCTGATCGACCACAATCACCGAGCCCGGATAGGCCAGCGCCAGCGGCGGCCGGTTGCCGAACACGCCGAGCCCGCCGCCGAAGCCGCGCGCCGGCAGAACCTCGACATCTCGCAAACCGCGGTCGAACCGCCGGTGAGCCGGGCCGCGGTCGTGCCGGACCGATCCCGTGACGGACGGGGCAGGTCCTCGCGGCTGATGATGAATGACCGGATGGCCGGAGGGCCGGCCGGGTTCCGCGAACGATGTCATGGACGAGACAACGATGACCGCGGCCGAAAGCGCGAGACGCTTCGACATACGCAAACTCCCTGCGAGGCGGCCTCCTCGTTAACAAAACGTTAACACGATCGCTCAACGTCGAACAACCGGCGCGCGGAAGCTGTCTGTGGTTGCGGGGAATGTGCGGGAAGCCGCCCCCAGGCGCCGCGCCTTCGGCGCAGGCAAAGCCAGGTAAAGCCAGGTAAAGCTACGAGCCCGACTAAACGCAGACGCGAGCGCTGGATGGACGGTCGAACCGGCCAAGATACCGGCCAGAATGACGGGTGAATTCAGGGTGTCGCACGGCAAAACACTATGATATCATTCAAGAATGAGCAGCCGCGAACAGGACGGTAAACCGGCCAAGAACATGCCCTTGCCAGCTGATCGCGGTGAGACGGTCGGGCTCATGGAGCCCATGCTGGTTGGTGTGAGCGCCCGCCCTCGCGGGGTGCTCGCTGATCTCGCCGTCGACCTTGCGGCGCGGTCGGCGGGGTTCCGGCGAAGCCTGCCGCCGGGCGTTCTCACGTCGCTGGCGACGCTCGTTCGCGCAATGAACTGCTACTACAGCAACCTGATCGAAGGACACGACACGCATCCCATCGACATCGAGCGCGCCATCAATAACGACTACAGCACCGATGCGAAGCAGAGAAATCTTCAGCTTGAAGCCCGCGCTCATATCGCCGTGCAGACCTGGATCGACGAAGGCGGCCTCTCCGGGCGCGCTGCAACGCAGGCAGGCGTGATCGAAATCCACCGCCGCTTTTGCGAGTTGCTGCCGGAGGAACTGCTATGGGTCGAAAACCCGACCTCCCAAGAGCGCATTCGTGTAGAGCCGGGCGCGCTTCGCGCACGCGACGTCGCGGTCGGTCGGCACATCGCTGTCAGCCCCGGCGCGGTGCCCCGTTTCATGGAGCGCTTCGAACAGGCCTATGTCCGCCTCGGCAAGGTCGATGCGGTCATTGCCTCTGCCGCCGCGCATCACCGGCTCCTCTGGATCCACCCGTTCGCGGATGGCAATGGCCGCGTTGCGCGCCTCATGTCCTATGCGATGCAGCTGGAAACCCTGGAAACCGGAGGAATCTGGTCGATAGCGCGCGGCCTTGCGCGCAATGAGTCGGCGTACAAGCGCCACCTCGCCGAGTGCGATCTTCCGCGTCGCAACGATCTCGATGGACGGGGCACGCTCAGCGAGGAGGCGCTGGCCGAGTTTGCCGCCTTCTTCCTACGCACCTGCATCGACCAGGTCGATTTCATGGAACGGCTCGTTCAACCTGACCGCCTGCGGGATCGCATCCTGCTCTGGGCCGAAGAAGAAATGCGCGGTGATCGTCTCCCCCCGAAGTCCGATGCGGTGCTCGAAGCCGTCCTCTATCGGGGCGAGTTGCCGCGCGGCGACGTCTCTGCGCTCCTTGCCACCAGCGAGCGCAATGCGCGGCGCGTAACCTCGGCACTTCTCGATGTCGGCGTTCTGGCCTCCGCCAGTACGCGCACGCCATTGCGGCTGACATTCCCGGCGGCATTGGCCGGGCGCTGGATGCCGGGGCTCTTTCCAGACAAGTCCGGGTAAGGATCGCGACGCGCAGAGCGATTTTGCGACGCCTTGGTCTGCGACGGCTCCGTCACGGCGTGACGCGTTTTCCGGACACGAACGCGAGATGGTGCCGGTTGAGGGGATTGAACCCCCGACCTTCGGTTTACAAAACCGCTGCTCTACCGCTGAGCTAAACCGGCTGGCGCCGTCTATCCTCCATTCGGCGGGGCGGCGCAACGGGATGCGGTCGCGCGCTCCGTGCTCCTGCGCCGGTCGTCGCGCCGGCAAGCGCGGGGTTTCCCCCCGCAACCTGCTTTCCTGCAAACCGGGCTTGCGCCGCTTCAAGCACGTTGGACCACGTTCGCGCACATTGCAGTGATCTGCGATCACACCGCGATCCGTAGCCTATAGGGATGACGCGCAACCGCGACACCAGCCGTATGAAGGAAAGTTTCGCAATGGAAATGAACCGTCGCATGATCATCGCCGGAACCGCTGCCGCCACCGCGGCTGCCGCCACTGCCGGGTCCATCCAGCCCGCCGCCGCCCAGTCGGCGCCCGCCACGGGCCAGGCGCCCGGGTTCTACCGCTACAAGATCGGCGACCTGCAGCTGACAGCCCTCAACGATGGCGTCGCCGTCCGTCCGCTCGAGAACTTCATCCGCAACGCCGAACTCCCGGCGGTCAAGGCTGCGCTCGATGACGCATTCGTGCCGAACGACAAGCTGACGATCCCCTTCACCACGATCGTCGTGAACAACGGCGGCAAGATCACGCTGATCGACACCGGCAACGGCGATTCCGGCGCCCCCACGACGGGCAGCTGGCTCGCGAACTTCCGCGCGGCCGGCTTCGACCCTGCCGCCGTGTCGACGATCGTCGTCAGCCACTTCCACGGCGACCACATCAACGGCATGCGCCTGAAGAGCGGCAGCGCCGTGTTCCCCAACGCCGAGGTCATGGTGCCGGAAGCCGAATGGGCGTTCTGGATGGACGACGCCCGCGCCGCCGCCGCGCCGGACGCGATGAAGCCCGCGTTCGCCAACGTGCGCCGCGTGTTCGAGCCGATCAAGGCGCAGGTGAAGCCGTTCGCCTACGGCAAGGAGGTCGTCACCGGGATCACGGCCGTCGAGGCCAACGGCCATACGCCGGGCCACACCGTCTTCGTCGTGCAGTCCGGCAGCGGCAAGCTGCTCGTCATGTCGGACACCGCCAACAGCCCGGCCTTGTTCGTCCGCAACCCCGGCTGGCAGGCGATCTTCGACATGAACGCCGATCAGGCTACGGCAACCCGGCGCAAGCTGCTCGACATGGCCGCAACCGAGCGGATGCAGGTCGCGTTCTATCACGCGCCGTTTCCGGCAACGGGCCATATCGCGAAGGACGGCGCCGGCTTCCGCTTCGTGCCGGTCTCCTGGAGCCCGGCCGCCTGAGCTCGAGGTTGGCCACAGATGGGGCGGCGCCACGGCGCCGCCCTTTTCTTTTGTCCCGACGTGCGGCAGGTTGAGTGCGGCTGCGGCGTCGCCGGCGCCTTTCCGGGGAGCCACGGCCACCGTTGCGGATCGACATGCCAGTGACGACGGCCGCACCCCGTCCGGCGATCAGCTTCGCGAGGATCGGCTTCGTCTCCAGCGAAACCGAGGAAGCCTTGGCCGCCAAGGCTTCGTTCGTTCGCCGGTATGGCGGCGTCGAGATCGACGGGGCCGACGTGATCGTGGCGCTGGGCGGCGACGGTCTGATGCTCCAGACCCTGCACCGGACGATCGGCAGCGGCACGCCGATCTACGGCATGAACCGCGGCTCCGTCGGATTTCTCATGAACGAGTTCCGAGAGGACGATCTCGTCGCACGGCTTTCGGCCTCCGAATGGACCGTCGTCCATCCGCTGACGATGCGCACCACCGATCGCGAAGGCGCCGTGCGGCAAGCACCCGCGATCAACGAGGTCGCGCTGCTGCGCCAGTCCTATCAGGCCGCGAAGCTCAGGATCGCCGTGGACGGCAAGGTCCGCATGGACGAGCTGATCGCAGACGGCGTGCTGGTCGCCACCCCCACCGGCTCCACGGCCTACAACCTGTCGGCCAACGGGCCGATCCTGCCGCTGAACGCGCCCCTGCTCGCGCTGACGCCGCTCTCGCCGTTCCGGCCGAGACGGTGGCGCGGCGCGCTGCTGCCGGATCGGGCGGCCGTCTCGATCGACGTGCTCGAGGCCGGCAAGCGTCCCGTCGCGGCGGTCGCCGACCATTTCGAGACGCGTGACGTCTGCAAGGTGGAGATCGCGCTCGACCTGGCGATCGATCTGGTCATGCTGCACGACCCCGGCCACAGCCTCGACGAACGCATCCTGCGCGAACAGTTCGACTGGTGACTAACCCCGCGTTAAGCGGCCGCGGCTAGGCTCCGATCCGACAGCCGAAGCTCGTCGGCAAGCCCGTATCGGCAGAGCCAGGACCGCTTGTATGTATCGCGTCGATTGCAGTCGTCTGCGCTTCCTGATCGTCGACGACAACAGCCACATGCGGCGTATCATCCGCGCGCTGCTGCACGGCTATGGCGCGCGCGAGGCGCACGAGGCCGAG
>CAZVMY010000013.1:17078-17762 GCA_964628955.1 uncultured Methylocystis sp. | reverse complement strand
GCGGTTATGCGCTCAGGTCCTACGACCGCTTCGCCAAGATCAGGCAGTCGGCCGACGGGCGCTGGCGGGTCGCCAACGGCCGCGTCGTGCAGCAGTACCGGATGAACGTCGGCACCATCGTCGAGGCGACCATGCTCAAGGTGCGCCTCGGCCGGCCGCGCGCGGGCGGCGCCGTCGGCGGCCGGACGCTGGGCGAGATCGAGGAATACTTCGCCGAGACGATGACGGCGGGCGACACGTTCGTGTTCGCGGGCGAGGTGCTGCGTTTCGAGGGGATATTCGAGGATTCCGTGCTGGCCACGCGGGCCATCGGACGCGATCCAAAGGTGCCGTCCTACGCGGGCGGCAAGTTTCCGCTCTCGACGCATCTGGCGGAGCGCGTGCGCGGCATGCTCGCCGATCCTGCGAGCTGGAGCCGGCTGCCGGGCCAGGTGGAAGAGTGGCTCGGCATGCAGCGCCTGAAGAGCGTGCTGCCGAAGCGCGACGAGATGCTGGTCGAAACGTTTCCCCGCGGCGGCCGTTATTTCCTGGTCGCGTATCCGTTCGAGGGGCGCCTCGCGCACCAGACGCTGGGGATGCTGCTCACGCGGCGGCTCGAACGGCTGCGCCTCAAGCCGCTCGGGTTCACCGCCAACGATTACGCGATCTCGATCTGGGGACTGGGAGACGTCTCGCTCGCCGAGC
>CAZVMY010000013.1:0-17068 GCA_964628955.1 uncultured Methylocystis sp. | reverse complement strand
CGTGGCTCGAGGAGAGCGCGCTGATGAAGCGGACGTTCCGGTACTGCGCCGTCATCGCCGGGCTGATCGAGCGTCGTTTCCCCGGCCGAGAGAAGAAGGGCCGACAGGTGACGATGTCGACGGACCTCGTCTACGACGTTCTGCGGCGCCACGAGCCGGACCACATCCTGCTGAAAGCCTCGCGCGACGATGCTGCGACCGGCCTGCTCGACATCGGCCGCCTGGGTGAATTGCTCTCGCGCATCCGGGGTCGAATCATTCACAAGCCTCTGGAGCGCGTTTCGCCGCTGGCCGTCCCGGTGCTGCTCGAGATCGGCCGCGAGCCGGTCTATGGCGAGGCGCGCGACGCGGTCCTGGAAGACGCTGCGCGGGAACTCGTCGAGGAGGCCATGGGTGATGGGCTGGCAGGCGCTGGCGGCGACGGCGGGCGATGACGGGGCGGGAGCCCTGAGCGCGATGGCCGAGTGCGCGATCGACGTCGCCGGCGAAAGCCTCAGGCCGCACTGGACCGGGGCATTGTTCTGGCCGGCCGAGCGGTTGCTGGTGGCCGCCGATCTGCACCTCGAAAAGGGTTCGTTCTTCGCCAGCCGCGGCCAGATGCTGCCGCCATACGACAGCGCGTCGACGCTCGCCCTGCTCGGCGAGGCGGTACTGCGCTTCGCGCCGCGCACCATCGTCCTGCTCGGCGACAGTTTTCACGATCCTCGCGGTCGGGAACGACTGGACGCGGCGGCGGTCGCGACGATCGCGACGTTCGCCCGCGGCCGCGAACTGATCTGGATCGCCGGCAACCACGACCCGGAGCCGATGCCGGACCTGCCGGGCAGCCACGCGACGGAACTCAGGCTCGGACCGCTGTGCCTGCGCCACGAACCCACCGCCGGCGCGGGGGGACGCGGCGAGATCGCCGGCCACCTGCATCCGGTGGCGCGCGTCGTGGGCCGCGGCGGCGGCACGCGGCGCCGGGCCTTCGTCTCGGACGGGAGCCGCCTTCTGATGCCGGCCTTCGGCGCCTATGCGGGCGGCCTCAATCTGCGCGATCCCGTGATCGCCTCCCTGTTCCCCGGAGACCAGGCGCGGGCGCACGTGATCGGCAACCGCAGGGTCTACACCGTCGGCCCCCGACGGTTGTTTCCCGACCGCTAGTCGCGGCGGAAGATCACGGTCGCGAGCCAGCCGGAGCCGAGCGCCATGGCGATGACGACGGCGGCGTAGACCAGCGGATAGTTGCGGGCGGCGGCGGCGGTCTCGGCCTCGAAGCCGACCTTGCTGACCTCGAATGGCGTCGTTTCCGAAGTCAGGGGCAGACCGCCCGACAGCAGCGTCACGGTCACGTCGTAGCCGCCGAGCGGCGCCGTCGCCGGGAGCGAGATCGCCGCCCGGAAGAGATTGGGCGAGAGCGGCACGACGCCGCGTTCGCGCTCGATGAACAGGCCCTCGGATTTCTTCAGCCGGATCAGCGCCTGCTGGAAGTCCCGATCCGCCGCGGTTTCGCCCGTGGTCCCCATGTTGCCGGCGACCAGCGCCTCGAAGCCGAGCTTGAGGCGCGTGCGCATGCCGTCCTCGACCATCTCGCCCAGCGGTCGCGAGGTCAGCAACGCCAGATAGCCAGGAATCTCCACGAACTTGCGCTGGCTCCTGTTGACCCAGACGGGGCCGAGGCGCTCGCGCTCGCGCACGACGATCGAACTGCGCGGACCCCGGACGGTGATCGCCAGATCGTAGCCGCCGGAGCGGGAGATGCTCACGCCGTCGCGCTCGATCGCGCCGAACAGCACAAGTTCCGAGCCGACGTACTGCGAGCCGATCAGCACGCGGCTGGTCGAGATCGTGGTGATCAGACGCTCCGCCACGGCCGGCGTCGCCAGAGCGATCAGCAGGCAGACCATCAGGAGGCGGGTCACGAGCGCGTTTCCATCGGCCCGAGCGAGAACGGCTCCTCGGGCCGCACCACGATATCCGCGGCAAACCGCAGCGCCACCCCGAAAATCAGCATCGCGAGCAAGAGCCGGAAATGCTCGCCGCGCAGCGTCTGCCCGGCACGGGTTCCGAATTGCGTCCCGATGACGCTGCCGGCGATCAGGAGTGCCGCGAGGACGATGTCGACGGACTGGTTGGTCACGGCGTGCAGGACCGTCGCGACCAGCATCGTGAACAGAATCTGGTAGAGCGAGGTGCCGACGACCACCGCGGTCGAGACGCGGAACACGTAGATCAGCATCGGCACGACGATGAAGCCGCCGCCGATCCCCAGAACGGCGCCGGCGAAGCCGATGGCGAGCCCGAGCCCGACCAGCGGCACCGCGCTGATGTAGAGCCGCGAGCGACGGAAGCGCATCCGGAACGGCAGTTTCATGAACCAGCCGTGCTGGCCGGCCTGTCGCAGCCGCCGCGGCTTGCCGCCGCGCGTCCGCAGCATCGCGCGGAGGCTGTCGAAGAGCATCAGGCCGCCGACCGTGCCGAGGATGGCGACGTAGGAGAAGACGAGGATGATCTCGAACTGGCCGAGTCGACGCGCCGCATTGAGAAACCAGACGCCGGCGATCGTCCCCAGGATGCCGCCGGCCAGAAGTACGCTTCCAAGCTTCAGGTCGATCGCACGACGGCGCCAGTAGGTCAGCACTCCGGTCATCGAGGACGCCGCGATCTGGGCGGCTCCCGTCGCCACGGCGACCGGGGCCGGGATGCCCAAAAAGATGAGCAGCGGCGTCATCAGGAAGCCGCCGCCCACGCCGAACATGCCCGAGATGAAGCCGACGGCGAGGCTCATCCCGAAGATCAGGAAGACGCTGACAGGCAGCTCGGCGATCGGCAGGTAGACTTGCAAAGGCTGCACCCGCAACGGCGTCGAGACATCCGCGCCCGGCCCGCACGCAAGTCTTGCACACAAGGACTGAACACAAGTCCTGCACGCGGGCTCGTCGCGACGGACCAAAACGGCAGCCCGGCGCCTCCGTCAAGGCGTTCCGCCGGACGAAGCTCCGCCGACGAGCGAAGTCTGGCGTCAGACCCGCGCGGCCTTGCCCTTGGCGCCCTTCGCCGCGGGATCGCGCGCATCCCAGCCACCGGCGGGGACCGGCGCCTCGTTGGCGGCTGCGTTGGGGGTCTTCGCCCGCCACGCCTGGACGGCGGCCTTGGCCTCCGCCAGCTTGTCCGGAGACAGCCTCGCGCCGACCTCGTCGCGCTTCTTGACGGCATCCTCGTCGCCCTGACGGCCGGCGGCATCGAACCAGACGTAGGAGGCCACGAGGTCCTGGGCGGTGCCGAGACCGCGGGCATGAAGGATCGCGAGGTTGTACTGGCTGTCCCTGACGCCGAACTCGGCCGCCTTGCGGAACCACTCCGTGGCACCGGCATAATCCGGGGCGCCGTTGATGCCTTCGGCATGCATCACGGCGAGGTTGTGCATGGCGCGGACGTGGCCCTGCTCGGCTGCCCGGCGGAACCAGTCGAGCGCGACTTTGGCATCCGCCTTGACGCCGCGTCCCTCGCGGTAAAGTCCGCCGGTACGGTACTGCGCCACGGCCGATCCCTGCTGCGCCGCCCGCTCGAACCAGCGGGCCGCAAGGGTGAAGTCGCGCGGCGCACCGCGGCCCTCGCCGTAACGCAGGCCGACTTCGTACTGGGCGGCTGGATCGCCCGCGAGCGCCGCGGTGCGCAGCCGATCGCTCGCGACGAGCCCGTCGAACCGGGCGAGCGGATCATCGGCGGCGATCCGGCCGGCGGTCTCGACCGGTGCCGGATCGGCTCCGGGAACGGACCCGACCGTCTGGGGATCGGCGACGGGGGGCTGTTCGGCCTCGCGGGATGGGGGAGCGTCGACTCGCGGAGCCGTTAGCGCCGACAATCGTCCGCCGTTGGGAGCCGGCGCCGGGGTGGCCTGGCTCTGCCGGTCGGGCGGCGCGGCGGCTGGTGCTGCCGGCTTGACGCCGGACGAGCGCTCTGGCGCGGGTGCTTCCTGGCGCTTGCCGCCCTGCGAGACGGTGATCGCCGCGCCGGCCACGGCCAGGGCGGCCAGACCGAGCAGGGCCACGTGCTTGCGCTTGAGCGACAGAGACCGGCCGCGGCCTTCGCCGGAGGCCGCACCGGCCTGCCCGATCGCTTCGGCCGACTGGGCGGCGGCGGCTTGCGCCGCCCGGCGCGCGGCTGCGATGAAATGCGCCTTGGGATCGTCCGAGGCGCCCGAAGCGACGACCGCGCCGCGCTCGTCCTTCATCGGACGGCCGGAGCCGGGTTCGAGCGGGAGATCCGGTACGCCTTCGCCGCGTCGCGCCGCCTGAGTCATCTCGAGCGCGGCAACCCGCTGGAGTGGCGTCGGGCGTGCCGGCGCTGCCTCCTCGGCCGGCTTCGGCTGGCGGTCTGCGCCACCCATCGCGGTTCGCGCCTTGGCGATGGCGGCCGAGATCGGGCTGCGCGCCGGGACGGCATCGCTCGGCTTGCGCTGTGCCGGCGCGAGGTCGGGCGGTGAAACCGCGGCTGGAGGCACGGCCTCGATCGACCGATCGGCAGGACGCTGACCCGACGTTTCGCGCTCGAGGGTGCCGAGCCGGTCGACGACGCGTTCGAGCGTCGCGTGCACCACTTCGAGCGTTGACTGGAGGCGGCGGTCGGCGTCCTGCTGGGTCGCCCTGAGATCGCCGATCTCGCGATGGACGAGCTTGGCCACGTCGTCGCCCGCCGGGCGGGCAGCGGCGCCGACCAGCGCCTCCTCGGCCGCGCGCCGTGCGGCGCGTTCCGCAGTGGTCGACGCGTGGTCCCGGACGTCGTCGATGCGCGAGAACAGCTCGGCGATGGCCTTTTCCAGCCCGCCGATCGAGGACAGGCCGGCGTCGGTCTTCTCCAGCCGCCGGGCGAGTTGCCCGATCTCGGTCTGGAGCGCCTGAAGAGCCCGTTCGTCGACCCCCTCCCTGCTGCCTTCGAGGCGCGTCGAGAGCGCGCGCAGCACCTGCTCCATCTCGCCAGAGGCAGGCATCGCCGTCGGACCCGGACGCGCGGCGAGGGTCTCCTGCAACCGATCGATGCGGTTGCCGATCTCGGTCAACAGCGCGTCGTCGTCGCGAGGGGTGATCCGCGTGTCGATGCGATGCGCGAGGGCGTCGATGCGGCCGCCGATCTCGCCGAGGACGCGCGCGCCGATGTCGCGTTCGCCGGAGACGCGGCTGCTGGCGGATTCCAGCCCGTCGAGGCGCCCGATCAGGTCGTCGACCCGGCTCTCCAGACGCGCCAACGTGTCGGCGGGGTTGCTGCGCTCGAGCAGCGTGCGAACCTGCATGATGCCGTCGACCAGACCGGCGCCAGCCATCTGGTCGGCGGGCATTTCGGAAAGCCGGTCCAGTCGGTCGCCGAGCGTCGCGATCTGCCGCTGCAGGGCGTCGAATGCGCCGGGCGCGGCGGAGCGCAGCACGACCTGGCGTATGTCCTCGATCCGGTCCTGAAGCCGGCCGATCATCGCAGGGTCGAGGCTGTCGGCGAGGCCGTCGAGCCGTTCGGCCAGCCGGTCGACCGTGGCGGCCAGCTGATCCAGCGATTCCGGCTGCCGGATCGCGTCGAGGCTGTGCTGCAGATCGCCGAGCAGCCGCTCCACGGGTGCCAGGTGCCCGTCGCGGACGCCGTAGTCGCGCGACTGCTCGATCCGCGCCGCGAGGTCGAGCACCGACGCCTCGACACGGTCGACGAGATGTCGCGGGGCGAGGTTCTCGATCGCCCGGGATATGCTCTTCAGGTCGTCGCGCAGCCCCGAGGTGTCGTCGCTCTCGATACGCTGCACGAGGCGCGCGGTCGTCCGCGACAGCGTCGCGATGTCGTCCCGCAGTGCCGCAAGATCGGTGGTGCGCAAGCCGGCAGCGACGCTTTCCAGCCGGCCCGCAAGGACGGTGACCTCGTCGCGCAGCGCGAGGATCGAACCGGAGTCGACCATCACGCCCGAGTCGAGCTGCTGATCGAGGTCGCGCTGACGGCCGGCGATCTCGGCGACCGCGCCCTGGAGGTCCCGGACGTCGAAACGAGGCCTCGGCGCTGCAGTCGGCTCTTGACGGGCCGGCGCTGCCCGTTCGGCAGCCTGCTGGCGCAACGTTTCCATGATCGAGCCGAGCTTGCTCTCGAGGCGATCCATGCCGCCGGCCTGGCGGGCGCCGGTCTCGATCGGCCCGTCGGCCGCGTCGAGCTTCGACTGGAGCGAGGCGAGGCGCTGTTCGAGCTCGCGCAGCGCCTTCTCGGTCGGCTGCGGCGTGGCGGCACCACGCTCGAGCTGGCGGGCGACCGCGCCCAGCCGGGCGTCGAGCGCCTTCAGCGCCGCCGGAACCTCGGGGTCACGTGCGGCCTCGGCGGGGCGGGTAACGAGGCGGCGGTCGATCTGATCGAGCCGGGCGACGAGCTGTTTCAACGCGGTGCTCGGCAGCGGCTCCTCGGCTGCGCGACGCGAGCGGTCGGGAGCGGGCTCGGCCTGCTCGATCAACCGCGACACGGCGTCGAGCGCGGCGGCGGTCTTGCGTTCGCTTTCACGAGTGGTCCGCTCCATCGCGGACACGGCCGCATCGACCAGCGCCGCAACCTTGCGGTTGTCGTCCGGGGCGGACGCGGGCTTCGTCGCGGTCTCGCGGCCTCGTCTCGCCAGACGCTCCAGCCGCGCCGCGACCTCGTCGAGCGGGTCGAGGCCCGCGTCGTCACGATCATCGTCGCGCCAGGGCCGCACGGCCGCGCGGGAATCACGCCGTCGTCCGGCAACCCCGTCCGGCTCGAAGCCGGCGTCGAGCGGGGCGTCGCCGATGACCGCCTCCAGCCATTCGCCGATCGTCATGCCGGATCGGCGGGCCGCCTCCGCTGCCATGGCGCGGACGTCCTGCCGCGCTCCGCGCACTTTCCAAGGCTGTTCTTGCCCGGACTGTCCCTGCGTCATCGGTCGTCCACCGAAGTTCAACCCCGCCCGGCCGCCGCGATGGAGCCGGCAGAGCCGGTGCTCCGGCGCGAACCGCCGCTGCTTCCCGGGCGCAGATTTCGCCAGTCTGGGTAAACAAGTCGTTAAGGAAGCGGCTCAAACGTTAACGCCGGGTCACATTTTGTGCCGACGCGGCACAGTCAGGGCCGATCGCCGCCATGACCCCGACGGGCGAACAGATGCGCCGCCAGCGGCAGCAGCAGGCTCAGGCCGAAGAAGCGAAGCAGATGGTGCAATCCGACGTAGATCGGATCCAGCCCGAGAGCACCCCCGAGCACGATCATGGCTTCGAGGCCGCCCGGAGCGAAGGCGACCAGAACGGCGCCGAACGGGACGCCGAGCAGCCGCGCCGTCGCGAGACTGATGGCGACGCTGAGCGTGAGCCCGATCAGCAGCGCCCCGGCCGCGGGCACGAGCAGCCGTCGGAGCGAGCCTCCGTCGATGCCGGTGAACCGTGTGCCGATGAAGGCGCCGACCAGCAGGTACGCCAGCACGGTGAACGGCTCCGGCAACGATCCATGAACGCTGCCGGAGCCGTGGAGCACCGCCGAAACCGCCATGCCGCCGAAGATCCAGGGGCCGGCCATGCCAAGCCGGTCGAGCAGGGCCGAGAGCCCCGCCCCCACGACGATCATTCCCGTCATCTCCAGCGCGCCGGCGGTCTCGACCGGCGTCACGACCCGGCCGTCGCCGGTGAGAGAGACGATCGAGGGCACGATGGCCACGAGCACGAAGAGGCGCACCGCCTGAACGATCGAGACGCCGAGAATGTCGGCCCGCGTGTCGGCCGCGACCGAGAGCACGCTCGACAGGGCGCCGGGCGCCGACGCGAAGAACGCCGTCGGCCGGTCCCATTGGCAGACGCGCACAAGAAAGACCTGCGTCGCGATCATGATCACCGCGATGTTCAGAACGAACAGCGCCACGCTGGCGGGGTAATGGCCGATGCCCGACAGCAGTTCGGGCGTGACGGACGAGCCGAGCGTCAGGCCGCCGAGCAGCATGCCGGCGTTGCGCACCGGAGCCAGCATCGCCGGTCGCCCGCCGACGGCGACCAGCACCGCCACGCCGACCATCGCGCCGGAGAGCCACGCCGCCGGAAGCCCGATCAGGTGGAACAGCACGGCCCCGGCGAACGCCGCCGCGATCGTCGCGAGATGGCCTGCGGGCGAGGGCCAGAACGGGGCCGGCGGCCGCACCCGGTCGAGCACCGCCGGACCGCCCTAGAGCGCCCGGACCCAGGCCGCGAGCCGGGACGCCGCCTCGCGCACATGGTCGGGATCGCGCGCGAAGCACAGCCGCATGAAGCACTCGCCGCCCGGCCCGAACGCCGAGCCGGGAGCCAGGCCGATGCCGGCTTCGTCGACCAGCCGCAGCGTCGCGCGTCGGGTGTCGGCCAGGCCTTCCACGGCGAAGAACAGGTAGAACGCACCCTCGGGGCGGGCGAAGCGAACGCGGCCCGTCGCCGCGAGGGCATCGCAGATGACGTCGCGCGCCTCGCGGACCCGGGCCAGCTGCGCGGCGAAGAACGTCTCGCCCTGCTCGATCGCGGCGATCGCCGCACGCTGGATGAAGACGGGCGAGCCCGAGGTCGAATACTGGATGAGGTTCTCGGCGACGAGGCCGAGCGATGCCGGCGCTTCGAGCCAGCCGAGCCGCCACCCGGTCATCGCCCAGTTCTTGGACATCGTCTGCACGAACATGATCCGGTCGTCCTGCTCCATCACGTCCTTGAACGAAGGCGCCCGGGCGGCCCCGTAGACGATCCGGCCATAGATCTCGTCCGAGATGATCCACAAGCCGTGTCGACGGGCGAGCGTCAGGATGGCGGCAAGGTCGTCGCGGGTCGCGGTCCAGCCGGTGGGATTGGCAGGCGAGTTGATGACGATGACGCGCGTCGCCGGCGTCACCGCTGCGTCGAGCCGGTCGAGGTCGAGCGTCCAGCCATCATTGCCGAGGCTCATGGGCACCATCACGGTGCGCGCACCGGAGATGCCGACCGCCGCATCGAAGTTCGGCCAGGCCGGCGTCGGCACGATCACCTCGTCGCCGGGTCCGGCCGTCATGCGCAGGGCGATCTGCACCGCCTGCATGCCGCCGCCGGTGACGAAGAACCGCTCCCGGTCGACTGGAACGCCATACACGCCGGCGACGTAGCGGGCGATCGCCTCGCGCAGCTCCGGGATGCCACGCTGCCACGTGTAGAACGTCTCTCCGGCGGCGAGCGACCGTTCGGCCGCTTCACGCACGAACGGCGGGGTCGGCAGATCGCCCTCGCCGACCCAAAGCGGGATCAGCCCCGCCCGGCCGCGGCCGTAATTGGTGACCTCGACGATCCCGCTCTCCGGCGCCCCGCTCGCCTCGGGCCGCAGGCTGGCGAGAAAGGGATCGGGTGGGGTGACGGGGGCGAGCATGGCCTGAAACCTGCGGGAATGAACGAGCCTGCGCCCATCTAGCTTCACGGGACAGGACTGTCCCACGCATTGTTCCGATGACATTCATCAAATGTGCCGAACCCGTCAGGCGTACGTTCCGGTCGGCAACGTCCGCCCGTCCGGCCCGAACAGGTGGCAGAGCCCGGCCGGAATCGTCACCGGCACGACGTCGCCGCGCATCACGCGGCTCTGGCCGACGACCTGGGCCACCAGCGGCTGGCCGCCGGGGATCGTGCCGTAGAGGACGGTGTTGCCGCCGAGCTGCTCCGTCAGGGTGACCGACAACGCGATGCCGTCGCCACCGAGGACGACGTGCTCCGGCCGGATGCCGATCGCGATCGGGCCCCCGGGCGGGAGCGGAACGGACGGCGTCGGCACGGCCAACGCGGCGCCGTCGGCGAGGCGTGCCTCGGTCGCGCGCCCGTTCGCCAAGCCCGCCGTCGCCTCGAGGAAGTTCATCTTCGGGCTGCCGATGAAGCCGGCGACGAAGCGGTTCGCCGGATGGTTGTAGAGGTCGAGCGGCGATCCGACCTGCTCGATGATGCCATCCCGCAGAACCACGATCCGGTCGGCCATCGTCATCGCCTCGACCTGGTCGTGGGTGACGTAGATCATCGTCGCGCCGAGATCGGCGTGGAGCTTGGACAGCTCGACCCGCATCTGCACCCGCAGTTCCGCGTCGAGGTTGGACAGCGGCTCGTCGAACAGGAACAGCCGCGGCTCGCGCACCATCGCGCGGCCGATGGCGACGCGCTGGCGCTGGCCGCCCGAGAGCGCCATGGGCTTGCGTTTCAGGTAGGGTTCGATCTTCAGCATCCGCGCGGCGCGCTGCACGCGGACGTCGATCTCGGCCCGGTTCATGCCGGCCGTCTCCAGACCGAAGGATAGGTTCTGGTAGACGCTCATGTGCGGGTAGAGCGCATAGGACTGGAAGACCATGGCGATCTCGCGTTTCGCCGGCGGCACCTCGTTCATGCGCCGGCCGTCGATGGCGATCTCGCCGTCCGAGATCTCCTCCAGTCCCGCGATCATCCTGAGCAGCGTGGACTTGCCGCAGCCGGACGGCCCGACGAAGACGACGAACTGGCCGTCACCGATCTCGAGATCGACGCCGTGGATCACCTCCACGGTGCCGTAGCGCTTGACGACCTTCTTGAGGGTGACGACGGCCATTCCTGCTCCTCAGCCGAACCGGCGTGCGGCCGGAACCCAGCCGCGGTACCTCGGATGATCCGAGCGGATCGGAAGTGTCACACGCTCGCCGGTCTCGGCCGAATGATAGAGCGCCGTGATCAGCGCCAGCGAGGCGCGGGCGTCGTCGAGGGTCACGGGCGGCGGTGCGTCGCCGGTCAGCGCAGCGTGGATGCGCGCGAACTGGCCCTCGAAGGATTCGGGCCCGGGCACGAAATCGGCGAGCGCCGCGTCGATAGTGGCCTGGCCTTCCGCCGTCTTCCCCGTGAAGACCCACGGGTCCTTGCCGGGGCGATACGGCTCGGGGCTCCGGCTCTCGACGGTCATGTCCTCGAACATGAAGCGGAGCCGCGAGAGCTCTTCCGCCGCGCCCAGCGTCGCGGCCAGCGTCGCGACCGAGCCGTCGGCCATCTCGACGGCCGCCGCCGCGCAATCCTCGACCTCGACGGCGTTGACGCGGGTCTTCAGCCGCGCCGAGACCGAGGCGACGGGGCCGAGCACATAGCTGAGAATGTCGTGGGCGTGGATCGCGTGAGTCAGGCAGCAGCCGCCGAGTTCCGTCGCCCATTTGCCGCGCCACGGCACGGCGTAGTAGTCCGCCTCGCGCCGCCAGGACGTCTCGATCGTGGCGAGAAACGCGCGCCGGGCAAAGCCTTTCGCCTGCAGGTGCTTGAGCTTCTGCAGGCCATTGCCGAACCGGTACTGGAAGATCGGGAAGAGCTGGCGGCCGGCGGCCTCGACCGCATCCTCCAGCGCATCGACATCGGCGAGCGAGCCGACCAGCGGCTTCTCGCAGACGACGTGGCAGCCGGCGGCCAGCGCCTGCTCGATCATCGGCCGATGGGTGTTCGGCGGCGTGCAGAGGTCGACGACGTCGAAGCCGCCCTCCTTCAGGAGCGTCGGGTAATCGCCGACGAGCCGCGCGACGCCGAAGGGCTCTGCCACCTCGCGGGCCTTGTCGAGATCGAGATCGCAGACGGCGGCGATCTCGTAGAGCACCGGCAGCGCCGCATAGGCCTCCAGATGCGACCGGCCGATGCCGACGCCGACGACCGCGACCCTGAGCCGGCTCATGGCTTCGCTCCGACGCGCACGGCCTTTGCCTCCGCGGCGAGCGCCAGTTCGGTCGCGAGGAAGGCATGCCGCTGCGGCATCGCCGTTTCCGTCCGGTCACGGACGTCGGCGATCAGGCGCGACGCGTAGGGGAGCGGGGCGGCGGCGCAATCGAGATGCGTCGTGCCCTTCTGGTCGATCAGAAAGAGGTGGTTGCCGCCCGGCCGGCCGGCGATGTCGACGTATTTCCTGAGTTCGATGTAGCCCTCGGTACCGAGGATCGTCAGGCGTCCATCGCCCCAGACGCCGAGGCCCTTCGGCGTATACCAGTCGACCCGGATGAAGCCCGTGCCGCCGTTGCCGCGCAGCAGCACCTCGCCGAAGTCTTCAAGCCCCGGCTTCGACGGATTGGCGTGGTTGGCGACGTGGGAGGCCACCACCTCGGCCTCGGTCGAGCCCGTGAAATGCAGGAACTGGTCGCATTGATGGGCGGCGATGTCGCAGAGGATGCCGCCGTAGCGGGCACGATCGAAGAACCAATCCGGGCGCGGGTTGAGGCCGAGGCTGTGGGGACCCAGGCCGACCGTCTGCACCACCTTGCCGATGGCGCCGGCCATGACCAGTTCGCTCGCCTTCTCGGTCGCGCGGTTCTCGAAGCGCTCGGAGAAGCAGACCGACCAGATGCGGCCGGTTTCGGCCTGCACGCGCTTGACCTCGGCCAGTTGCTCGAAGGTGACGACGCCCGGCTTGTCGACCATGACGTCCTTGCCGTGGCGCATCGCCTGGATCGCGACGCCGGCGCGCTCGTCGGGGATGGCGGCGCTGACGACGAGCGGGATCGAGCCGTCGTCGAGGATCGCCCGCCGGTCCGCGACCCGCTTCGCCTGCGGAAAGGCGGCCTGATAGAGCTCCGCCAGATCGTCCTCGATCGCGTGGAAGGCGACGAGTTCCGCACCCTCGTCCAGCAGGCACTTCGTCTGGCCGTAGATGTGGTTGTGGTTGAGGCCGATGGCGGCGAAGCGCAGCGGCGGGCGGGACGACGGCATCAGGACCTCGGCGTTCGGTTCGGGCAGGATCAGCGCTTCATGCCGGACATGGCGACGCCCCGGATGATGAGGCGCTGGAAGAAGAGGAAGAACAGGAAGATCGGCAGGATGGCGAGCACCGACATCGCGAAGAGCTGGCCCCAGTTCGACTGGCCGGTGCTGTCGACGAAGGATCGCAGCGCCAGCGGCACGGTGTAGTTCGCCATATCGTTGAGGTAGATCAGCGGGCCGAAGAAATCGTTCCAGGTCCACAGGAACGAGAAGATCGCGGCGGTGCCGAGCACCGGCGTCGAGAGTGGCAGCACGATCTTCCAGTAGATGCGCCACGGGCCGCAGCCGTCCATCATCGCGGCCTCGTCCAGCTCGCGCGGCAGACCGCGGAAGAACTGCACCATCAGGAAGATGAAGAACGCATCGACCGCCATGAACTTCGGCACGACGAGGGGCAGGAACGTGTCGACCCAGCCGATGTTGAGGAAGAGCACGTACTGCGGGATCAGCGTGACGTGATAGGGCAGCATCAGCGTCATCAGCATCAGCGCGAAGAAGATTTTCCGTCCCGGAAATTCGAGCCGCGCGAAGGCGTAGGCCGTCAGCGAGCAGGACATCACGTTGCCGGCGACGACCAGCACCGCGATGACCAACGAGTTCCAGTAGAAGCGGGAAAAGCTCTCCTGCAGCGCCGTCCAGCCCTCGACATAGTTCTTCAGGTCGAAGGACGGCGGGATCAGCGACAGGTCGGTGAAGATGATCGCTTCCGGCTTGAACGAGCTGGCGAACATCCAGAGCAGCGGATAGAGCATCGCGATCGAGGCCGCGATCAGGACCACATGGCGCAGCAGCCCCGCGAACCGCGAGGACTTCTCGCCGACGATGGTGCCGGATGCGGCGCTCACGGCGACGCCTTCCCGGAGAGGGCAGCGCGCTCACCCCTCCCCCTCGCTTTGCTCGGACCCTCCCCATGAAGGCGAGGGATGGGGCGCCCTTCATCCTTCCCCCTCGCGGGGAAGGTGGACCGTCGCGCAGCGACGGGCCGGAAGGGGGGAGCCGCAGCGCTCATCGGGGTGCGTCCTCGTAGTGCACCCAGTATTTCTGGGAAAGGAAGCTCAGCGCCGTGAACAGGCCGATGATGATCAGTAGCACCCAAGCGAGTGCCGAAGCGTAGCCCATCCGGAAATAGGCGAAGGCCTCCTGATAGAGATAGAGCGTGTAGAAGAGCGTGCTGTCGACCGGGCCACCAGTGCCGCCCGAGATGATGAAGGCCGGCGTGAACGCCTTGAAGCCCTCGATGACCTGCAGCACCAGATTGAAGAAGATCACGGGTGCCAGAAGCGGCAGCGTGATCCGGCGGAACTGCCGGAACTTCCCCGCCCCGTCCATGGAAGCGGCCTCGTAGAGGTCCTGCGGGATCTGCCGCAGGCCGGCGAGGAAGATGATCATTGGCGAGCCGAACTGCCAGACGGCGAGCAGCACCAGCGTGTAGACCGCCGTGCCCGGATTGGAGATCCAGCTTGGCATCTGCACGCCGGTCAGCGTCAGGATGATCAGGTTGACCGTGCCGTTACCCTCGAACAGCTGGCGCCAGAGGACGGCGATGGCGACCGACCCGCCGAGCAGCGAGGGGACGTAGAGAAGCGCGCGATAGAGCCCCGCGCCGCGGATGCCTTTGTCCAGCACGATGGCGATGAGGAGCGCGAAGGCGAGTTTCAGCGGCACCTCGAGCGCGAGATAGGTGAAGGTCACGCCGAGCGCCTGGCCGAATCGCTGATCGGTCGTGAACATGCGCACGTAGTTCTCGGCGCCGATCCAGCGCGGCGGCGTCAGCAGATCGAACCGCGTGAACGACAGGTAGAGCGAGGCCAGCACCGGCCCCAGGGTGAAGAACAGGAACCCGATCAGCCACGGCAGCAGGAAGGCATAGCCGGCCAGCTCCCGGCGCGAGAGCGGGCGCAGCGCCAACCGGAACGGCCGCCCGGCAAGGGCGGCCGCGGAGGGTTGCGCGACGTCGGCCATCAGGCGCGGGCGAGGATGCCTTCGGCCTCGCTGTGGAACTGCGCCGCGCCGTCCTTGACGCTGGCCTTGCCGAAGGCGACCGCGTCGGCGACGCGGCGCAGCAACTGCTCGATCTCGCCCGCGCCCTTGGGCGGCGGCGGCGGCAGGGGAACCGCGACCTTGGTGACGGCCGCGACGTAATCGACCTGAAGCCGGCCGAGATCGTCGAGATCGGGTGCGAGCAGCGCCGCCGAGGCGGCCGCCCCCGGCACGCCGCGCTCGATGCCGAGCGCTTTCACGCCGTCGGGCTCGTTGACGAGGAAGTTGACCACTTTCGCCGCCTCCTCCGTGGCCCTCCCGCGCGCCGACAGGCTCATCAGCATCGCCGGCTTGATGTAATGGCCGGACGCCGCGCCCTTCGTGTTCGGGAAGACCGCGATCGACAGCTTGGTCTTGCTGATCGCCTGGAAGGCGACGACCTGGTTGGAATTGGCGAAGCTCATCGCAGCCGTCCCGCGGCTCACCTCGTACTGGTCGATGGCGCCGGTGTTGAGCGCGCCGACTTCGGCCGGTGCCACGGCCCCGGATTTGCGGAGCTTGTCCCAGAGGTCGAACCATTGCGCGACCTCGTCCCGGGTGAAGCCGGCGCGGCCGTCCGGCGTGTAGAGCACCTTGCCCTGCTGGTTGAGCCAGTGCTCGAAGCCCTGCTCCCAGCGGCTGTTGTCGCCGGAGCCCCAGTACTTGCCCGGATTGAGCTTGGAGATTTCGGCGGCGATGCGGGCGTGATCGTCCCAGGTCCAGTTCGGATCGAGCGCCTTGACGCCGACCTTCTCGAACATGGTGGTGTCGTAGACCATGGCCTTGGAGTTGGTGCCGAGCGTCACGCCGTAGAGCTTGCCGTCTACCTTGCCGGCGTCGCGCGCACCGGCGCTGAAGCCCGACAGGTCGAGCGGCTTCGGCACGACCCCGTCCAGCGCGAGCAGCGTGTTCCGCCGCGCGTATTCGTAGATGTAGCGGTAGTCCATCTGGATCAGGTCGGGTGCGTTGCCGCCTGCCGTCTGCGTGGCGAGCTTGGTCCAGTAGTCGCCCCAGGCGAGCGATTCCGTGGTGATCTGCGTGCCCGCGTTCTTTGCGGCATAGGCGTCGAGCGCCGCCTTGGTGCGACGGTCGCGCTCCGGATTGCCCCACCAGTAGGCGCGCAGACGTGTGCCCGACTGGGCCCGGGCGGAACCGGGAAGCCCGGCCGCCGCAAGGCCGGCGGCACCCGCCATGACGACGTGACGACGCGTGACAGCGCTCATGATCTCGACCTCCCGATCCGTTTCCACTGGCGTCCTTCGCGATCGGCCTTTTCAGCCGGGAGCGGTCGCCATCGCCGGTTCATCCGGCGTTCCTCGCACTATAGCAGCATCCGGTTCCCGCCGATCAAGCCGTGTTTTCACGGGCGACGCGAACGGGCTGCCGCGCCGGAGCGCGGGCGGATTGACATCACCTGGCTCGCGCAGCATCAGGACGCTCCGATTCCGGCCATCCGCGGGACCAGCCCGCGACCGGCGAACGGCGCCGAGCGAGACAGCGATGACAGCCAACGCCGCACGATCGCCGGCGGCCGCCGCGGCGCACGGGCCAGATGTCGATGCGCTCGAAGCCCGGTTCCGGACGCGCAGTGCCACGATCGGCATCATCGGCCTCGGCTACGTCGGCATCCCGCTCGCGCTCGCGGCTGCGAAGCAAGGCTTCCGCGTGCTCGGCTTCGACATCGACGCGAATCGTGTCGCGCAGATCAATCGTGGCGAGAGCTTCATCCGGCACGTGCCGCAGGACGAGATGGCCGCGCCGGTGCGCGACGGACGGCTGACCGCGACCGCCGATTTCGACCGGCTCCGCGAGCCGGATGCGATCCTCATCGCGGTGCCGACACCCTTGTCGAAGCAGCGCGAGCCGGATCTCTCCTATGTGGTCAACACCACGAGGGAGATCGCGCCTCGGCTGCGGTCCGGCCAGCTCGTCGTGCTGGAATCGACCACCTGGCCCGGCACGACGCGCGAGGTGATGCGGCCCATCCTCGAGGCGGGCGGCCTCAGGAGCGGCCGGGACTTCTACCTCGCCTTCTCGCCGGAGCGGGAGGATCCGGGCAATCCGGAGCATCGGACGGCCACCATCCCGAAGGTGATCGGCGGCGACGGTCCGGACGCCATGCGGCTCGCCGACGCGCTCTACTCGCAGCTCGTGATCAGGACCGTGCCGGTCTCCTCGCCGGAGACGGCCGAGGCGGTGAAGATCACCGAAAACATCTTCCGCGCCGTCAACATCGCGCTCGTGAACGAGCTGAAGGTGGTCTACGACGCGATGGGGATCGACGTCTGGGAGGTGATCGAGGCGGCCAAGACCAAGCCCTTCGGCTTCATGCCCTTCTA